>RFIY01000208.1 GCA_003695505.1 Candidatus Dadabacteria bacterium
CCGCGGCCTGCGTCACTGCCGCGGTGGCCGACTGCCCGACGACGGTGCTCGTCACAGAACCGGCAGCAACAGGCGCGGAAACAGCGACCGATGCCGTTGCCGGCGCGGTGGCGGGCCTCAGTTGAGGCGGTACGGCGTTGGCAGGGGGCGCGTAGACGCCAGCCAGATTCCATAAGATACGGTCGCGCCGACGCAGGAAGGCGCGGGTCCGCGTCGACGGGTTGTCGGGTACCGGAGCGGGCAGGGTCGCAGCCAGCTCGGCTGCTTCGATCTCGGTCGCGATGGTCGCGGCGTGGCCGAAATAGTGCTCGCTCGCCGCTTCGACGCCAAACAGATTTGGCCCGAACTGCGCGATATTCAGGTACAGTTCGAGAATACGATCCTTGCTGACGTGACGCTCGAGCCCGAGTGTCAACGCTGCCTCGGTCAATTTGCGCCGCAACGTCTTGTCGGTTGTCAGGAAAAGATTCTTGACCGTCTGTTGCGAAATCGTGCTGCCGCCCATACGAAAGGCGCCCTCGCGTAGATTGCGGTCAATTGCTTCACCGATCGCCGCCAGGTCGAACCCGTGGTGTTTATAGAAACGTACGTCCTCTGCCAGAATGACCGCACGGGCGATGACCGGCGCGATTGTATCGAGCGGCCGCGTTTTCCAGATCACGTTGCCGTGCGCGCGAGCCCGTTGAATAAAATGGGACTCGGGGATCGGACCGGACGCGTAGACATGCCAGTCGTCCGGCCAGGCTCGCGCGATCGCAACGAGCTCGATGCCGGCCACGATGACAACCGCCGCGGCCACCAAGCCGCTGAGCGACGCCCAGACGCGCCACAGGACGAACATCCGCCGTTTCATCGACGTCAGGGGCCAAACAAAGTCGCAGCGATGTGTCTGCGTGGGGCGTCGTTGCGGAATTCGCACAGAAAAATGCCCTGCCAGGTTCCGAGCCAGAGCGCTCCTTTCCGGACAGGAATCATCAGTGCCGATCCGGCGAGTGTCGTCTTTGTGTGCGCCGCCATATCATCGGGACCCTCGATCGTATGTCGGTACCCAGGGCGCCCATCGGGCACGAGGCGATCCAGGTCGTCGGCCAGATCGGCGGCCACCTCGGGACTGGCGTTTTCGTTGATCGTCAGCGCTGCAGACGTGTGCAACAGTAGCAAATGACACATTCCCTGCTGAAACCCGGACAGCGTCGGAAGCTGGGCGACAATGTCGCGGGTGACCAGGTGCAGCCCCCGCGGCCTGGCCGCAAGGACCAGTTCCTTCTGCTCGAATTGCATTTGTCTCAGGCCGCGCCGGAGGCGTCCTCGGTTTCAGGAAGATCGATATAGGCCTCGGGGTGCTCGACGCGGTGCTGAAAAATGTCGAGCACCTTTGCCATATAGAGCCCGTCCTCGACCCGTTCGTCATAGAGGTGGCGCAGCGTGACGACTGGACGGGTCGAGATTTCGCCCGTTTCCTGGTCGACCCACGGCTCGAGTTTGCGCTTGCCGATGACGGTGAACAGCGGAATATTGCCATACTCGTACAGGTGGTGGTAACCGGCGTCCATACCGAGACTGCCGAGATTGGCGATGAACATGCTCGCAAACAGCGGATCCTCGCGAATGAAGACCGACGGCAGTGCGTTGATGTTGTCGAGAAACATCACCAGCTTGACCAGCAGCCACAGGATCAACGTCGGGATTCTCAGGAAAAACTTGAGTTCCTTGTCCGTCGTCGATTCCTTGTCGCTGCGCGACTCGCGGATGTCGCCCTCGATCACGTCGATGAACTGCTCGAACGACCATTTCGGGTCGAATTCGCGTTTGACGGTGACGAGCGGGTGATTGTCGTCCTTCTTCTTTTTGCCCGAGAAGCTGATCCAGATGCCGCGCCGCTGATAGACGCGGCCGCCGGCGATGAAGCGATTCAGGCGCGGCCGCTCCGCGATCGCATGCACCGCCGCCCAGATCACGATGTGATGGTAGGTGACGCGTTTGCCGGTGGCCTTCCGGTAGCGTTCGATGAAGGCGTCCGTTTCTGTGACGTCGAATTTCTGCTCCCAGTACACGGCCGACTGGTTCTTGCCGCGCATCAGGAACGGCATGATGCGGCGCACGTTGGGCAGATCACGGACGTAGTCCCCGTCGGGTCGCCATCTCCAGAGCATCTTCAGGCCTCCTTACTCGCGGTCTGTTTCCCCGGCTTCCGACGACAGTTGCGACGGCAGCCACCCCTTCCAGTGTAGCGAATAAAGATCGCCGCGGCGATCCTTGAGCGTGCGCACGCTGCCAAACTCGTGAAGTTCGCGCAGGCTGTCCAGATCCACATCGGCGATCAGCATCATTTCCGTGTTCGGCGTTGCCTCGGTTTTGACCCCGGTGGTCGGGAACGCGAAGTCCGACGGAGTCAGAATCGCAGACTGGGCGTACTGGATGTCCATGTTGTTGACGCGCGGCAGGTTGCCCACGCAGCCTGCGATCACGACATAGCACTCGTTTTCGATCGCGCGTGACTGTGCACAGTGGCGGACCCGCATGTAGCCGTTCTGCGTATCGGTCTGGAAGGGGACAAAGACAATTTTTGCTCCGGCCCGGGCGAACATGCGCCCGAGTTCGGGAAACTCGATGTCGTAGCAGACGGCGACGGCGATTGGGCCGCAGTCAGATGAAAACACGTTCAGTTTGTGTCCACCCTGCATCCCCCACGACGAACGTTCCGACGGGGTGATGTGCAGTTTCTCATACCGCTCTGATGACCCATCGCGGCGACAGAACCAGCCGGCATTCATCAACTGCCCGTCTTCGACGACCGGCAGGCTGCCGCCGATCACGTTGATGTTGTAGCTGACGGCCAGTTCGCGCAGGCGCTCGGCGACGTGCGCCGAATGGCTTGCCAGCTCGCGGATTGCCTCGGCTTCAGGCAGGTGATCATACGGCGCCATCAGCGGCGCGTCGAAGTACTCGGGAAACACGACAAAATCGGCATTGTATGATGCCGCGGCGTCGACGAAGAACTCGACCTGCTCCATGAATGCATCGAAATGGCCAAAGGGGCGCATCTGCCACTGAACAGCCGCGATCCGGACGGCCGATTTTTCGCGAATCCCGAAATGTTGGTCGGGGTCGTAGTAGATGTTGTTCCATTCGAGCAGGGCCGCGTACTCCTTGGACGCGCGGTCGCCGGGCAGGTAACCGCGCATGATCTTCTTGACGCGGAAGTCGTTCGCGAGCTGGAAGGAGAGTACCGGGTCTGAGAGCTCACGCAGCGCGACGGCACGCACATATTCCTGGGGCGTCATCCGGTCCGCGTACGCTGCGTAGCCGGGCAGGCGTCCCCCGATCACGATGGCTCTGAGGTTGAGTTGTTCGCAGAGTTCCTTGCGCGCATCGTACAGCCGCCGCGCCAGTCGCATGCCGCGATACTCGGGATGAACGAAGACGTCGATGCCGTAAAGGACATTGCCTCGCTTCGGGTCGTGCGTCGCAAATGTTCCGTCGCCAGTGATCTCGTCGTAGGTGTGGTCATCGCCGAAGCGTTCGTAGCGAACGACGATCGACAATGCCGCCGCCGCGATTCTGCCATCGACTTCGACGCAAAACTGGCCTTCCGGAAACAACGACAGCAGCCGACGAAACTGTTCGGGACTCCAGGCCGCCTCATCGATCGCGTCGCCATATGCGGCAATCGTCGCCTCCCTGAGGGCGGCATAGTCCTCAGGCTCCAGCCTGCGTAGCTCAATGCGCTGCGTTTGTGACATCGGGGTACCTCACCGTGCGGTCGATTCATGTTGCCACAGCCGGGCCGCGCGCAGCCGTCCGCTGATATTGGCCAGACCAATAGTGAAACAGCGGTTTGCGAATGGTTTTGCCCGGGTCTACACTCTGGAATCTGGGCGGTATTGCGGACAACGGCACCGCCGAACCTTACTCATTCGGAGGTACAGCAATGGATCTGTTCGATCAGTGCAGACGATATATGGAGCCAACCTTTGCCCGGATGGCAGGGGTCTATCCGTTTTTTCATCCACTGGAAGCTTCGGAAGGCCCGATCGTCCGCTATGAGGGACGGGACGTCGTGATGATGGGTTCCAACAACTATCTTGGTCTGACCCACCATCCGAAGGTGCTCGAGGCGGCGAAGCAGGCCATAGACGAATTTGGGACGGGCTGTACCGGTTCGCGTTTCCTGAACGGAAATCTGCGGCTTCACGCACAACTCGAGGAGGAACTGGCGGACTTTTTCGGCTACGATCAGGTCCTTGTCTTTTCGTCCGGCATGCTTGCCAATGTCGGTGTGATTTCGGCACTGGGAACGGCGCCAGGCGCGGTGATCTTCTCCGAAAAGGAAAACCACGCCAGCCTGATCGACGGCACGCGCCTGGCTCGCTGCGACGTTCGCCTCTACGAAGACGAAGCGGATCTTGAGCGCCAGCTCGCCGAGCGGGAGGACTGGTCGAATGCGCTGGTCGTTTCGGATGCGGTCTTTTCGATGACCGGGCGCGTTGCGGACCTGAAGCGGCTCGCCGCGCTGAAGCAGCGGTACAACTTCAAGCTGTATGTCGACGACGCGCACGGGATCGGCGTCCTCGGGCCGTCCGGCCGCGGCGCCGTCTATGCGCAGGACGTGCGCGACAGCGTCGATCTGCTGTTCGGCACGTTCAGCAAGTCGCTGGCCAGCCTGGGTGGGTTCGTCTGCGGCGAAGAAAAGGTCATCGACTGGTTGCGCCACAAGACGCGCACGCTGATCTTTACCGCCGGGCTGCCGCCGGCCTCGGTCGCGGCGGCGCTGGCCGCGTTGCGCGTGATGCGCGATGAGGCGGACGAGATTCTGCCGCGGGTCTGGGAAAATGCCCGCTACTGGAAAGAAGGCCTCGACAGCATCGGCTACTACACGATGGGCAGCACGACGCCGATCGTGCCGGCGATGATCGGCAGCGAGTCGCTGGCGTTCCGTGTCGCGCGGGATTTGCTGGATCTTGGTGTGTTTGCGATCCCGGTGCCCTATCCGGTGGTACCCTGTGGGCAGTCGTTGATTCGCACGAGCGTGATGCCGACGCATACCCGGGAGCATCTTGATCGCGCGCTCGACGCGTTTGCTGACGTCCGTCGCAGGTATCCGATTCCCGAATTCGATCCGGAAAACCTGCCGGTGGCGCCGCAGGAGGACTGGTCATGGATGTTGCCGGGCTGGGAGAAGAAGCTGCGCCAGGTCGCTGCCTGACGTTACTGATCATTCCGGGCTTTATGGGAACGGCTGCCATCTGGCGGCCGTTCCTGTCGCGTCTGGATCCGGGGATCGTAGCCCGCTTCTGGTTCCCGGAGCGGGAACTCGGCGGCGACGCGGTCGTGGCGCTGCGCCGTCGACTGCGTCAGCCGCGCCGCACGCCGCTCGTTGCGCTCGGCTATTCCCAGGGCGCGCGGGTGCTGTGGGCTGCGCTGCAGGATCGCCGCGCACGGCCGGATGGCCTCGTGCTGATCTCGGGGCGACCACCGATTTCCGATACGCTACTGCGGGCGCGTCGGCGCAGTGTGGATCGCCAGCGTGCCGCGCTGGTGCGACGTGTCGGGGTGCGTCGCTTTCTGGAATCCTGGCGCACGAACCCGGTCATCCGCTCGCAGCGGGGGATCGACGCGGCGTTGCAGGCACGGCGGCGCGCCGAGCGACTGCGGCTGTCGCCCGCGCAGGTCGCCGAAGCACTCGAAGTCCTTGGCGCCGGCGGCCTGTCGATCCGCGAATCCGGTCCGGTTGCATCGTTGCCCGCGCTGGTCATCGCGGGCGCAAATGATCGGCCGTACCGCGTACTACGCCTGCAGTGGGCACAACGCCTGCCACATTTGCAGTGGATCGAGATCGACCGGGCCGGTCACGCGCCGCAGTTTGAGCGACCGACCGTGGTCGCGAGTCATGTGAACCGCTTCGTGCAATCCCTTGCGCGGCCATCCACCGTCGTGACGGACTGACGGTGTTCGATCCTGCGCGGGGCGCGTCCCGCGATGGTATCTTGCATGCATCAACCGTTTGGCCGTATGACCGGCCTGTTCTGGAGGTGATGTGCGCGCGATTGCATTCGACCGTTCCATTCCGCGGATTGCGCTGACCCAACTTTGTCAGCGGTTCTGGGATGGTGCCGTATTTTCGAAAATTTCTCCGACCCGGCTGCATGATCTGCCGGAACCGGAACTGCCGGGGCCACGCGGTATCCGCGTGCGCAATCGCGTCTGCGGCATCTGTGCGAGCGATCTGCACCTGTTATTCGTTGACATCGATCCGCGCGTGCACCCTGCGGCCCTGCCCGGCTCCGACCGCATCTGGCTCGGTCACGAAGTGTGCAGCGAAGTTACCGAGGTTGGTCCGGCGACAGAAGGGCTGAGGCCCGGAGACCGCGTGTTGATGAAATCGCGATTTCTCGGGCCGACCTGCGACAGTCAGGACCTCTCGCCCCGTTGCCGCCACTGCGAGGCTGGCAACTACTGTCTTTGCGAAAACCGCGCGCTTGGCCTTGGTCAGCCGGGGGTTGGCGGGGGCTGGGGCGACGGTTACACCTGCCACGAATCCGAAGTCTGGAAGGCGCCTGACGGCCTTGGCGATGACCAGGTCGCGCTGATTGAGCCACTGGCGTGCGGCGTGCGCGCCGTGTTGCGGCGGCGGCCGCGCGCAGGGGAACGCGCCCTGGTCATCGGCTGCGGGATGATCGGCCTGGGTACCATCGCGGCCCTGCGCGCGATCGAGCCGGACGCGACGGTATATGCGGCCGCGCGTTATCCGCATCAGCAGGAGCGTGCCCGCCGCTACGGCGCCGTCATTGTGGATGGAGGTCTGTTCGATGCCGCGGAGGCGCTGACGGGCGCGCGTCACTACCGTGGTCCGTTCGGCAACGAGACGCTGCTCGGTGGTTTCGACGTGATCTACGATTGCGTGGGCAACGATCACACGATTGGTCAGGCATTGCGCCTGGCGCGATCGGGTGGCGCGGTCGTGCTGGTCGGCGTGCATCTGAAACCGGTCAAGGTCGACCTGACACCGGTCTGGCACGAGGAGGTCGATCTGATCGGCGAAATTGCCCATGGCGCAGAGGACTGGAACGGGCAACGGATCTCGACGTTTGATCTGACCGCCGATCTGATCGCGCAAGGCCGGCTCGACACGAGCGACCTGATCACGCATCGGTTTCCGCTGGACCAGTGGCCGGACGCGGTCGCCACCGCCGTCGACAAACGTTCCGGTGCGATTCGCGTGGTCTTCGACTACGCTGAAGCTGGAGGATTCTGATGGTCGTTGCACTCAAAGAACACACCTATCTGGTGACCGGAGCCTGCGGTGGACTGGGGCGGGTTGTTGCGATGCACCTTGTCGAACGCGGCGCGCGTCCGGTGTTGATCGACCGTGACCGCGAGACGTTGCGCGGACTGGCGGCTGCGCTCGGCGGCGTTCCGGCGATGGCTTGCGACCTGACCGATTTCTCTGCGGTGCAGCAACTGGTCGAGCAGGAAGTGATCCGGTTTGGCGCCGTCACCGGACTGATTCATCTGGTTGGTGGTTTCTCGGCCGCGCCTGTCGTCGATACGATTCCCGAAGACTACGATCGGTTGCTCGATCTGAACATGCGCACCCTCTACAACATGAGCCGCGCTGTCCTGCCGTTGCTGCGCGAGCAGGGGTACGGTCTGGTGCTGGGGATCGGTGCAGGTCCGGGTCTGTTGCGCGGTACCCCGGGCATGGCGTTATATTCCGCCGCGAAGGGCGCTGCGACGCGTTTCCTCGAAGCTCTTGCGGACGAGGTGGCCAACGAGGGGATCGGCGTATCGGTCATTCATCCGATGGGCGCCATCGACACGCCGGCGAATCGCGCCGCGATGCCCGATGCCAACCCAACGGACTGGATTGCGCCCGAAGACGTCGCGCGCGCGATCAGCTTCGCTGCGTCGCTCGCGGGACGGCGTTCGCTCGTCGAGATCCCCGTCTGGCCTCCGGCGCGATGACCTGAAGGTGCGAGGTTTCAATTTCAGTTCTCTGATCATCGCGGTCATCGTTGTCTGGACCGTCGTGCGCCATTTCGTGCAAGCCCGTCGGCAGTGGCGCCGGTTGATTGCGGCATGGGGGAAGGCACGCAGCTCGACCGCGGCGGGGCGGCATGTCGGCGGCGGTCTGATCGCCGTCGATGATGCCGTACTCGGGCCATGGTTCCTGTTTGTCGTGACGCCGCGTGGCTTGCGCGTGCAGGGGCGGGGTCCGTTGCAGGCGATGTTCGCGCCCGTGCTGGTGCCCTGGTCCCGAATGGAAGTGCGGCGCTATGTCCGGTTGCCGTTTGGGCGGGGCTATGAAGTGCTTGCCGATCCCGAGCGTACGCCGGGAGAACCGCTGCATCTGTTCCTGCCCGACAGGGTCGTGCGCGCGGCCCGCGTGTTTCTCGAAATTCCTGAATCGGAGCAGCCGGATCGATGAGCCGCTGGCTCCTGCTCATATCGTTGCTGTCCGTCGCCGCGGTCTCGCGTGATCAGGTCAGTCGGCGAATCGAGGCGGATCAACCGCTGCTACAACTGTGCTACGAAAGTGTGCTGGCGGTCGATCCTGAGCTGGAGGGCCGTGCACTGGTACGGTTCGACATCGGACGCGATGGCCGCGTCGCGCAGGTGGGGGTTACCGGCCCGGCGGCCGATCCGGCCCTGACCGCCTGTGTCGCGGATCTGGTTGGGCAATGGCGTTTCAAGCCTCAGGACGAACCGACAACAGTTGAGCTGCCACTGCGATTTCGTCCGAAAACGGCTTCGGCGACACCGCGCCCCGCCGAACCCATGTCGCCGCACACCGTCCTGTTGTTGCTCGCACTGCTGGCCATCGTCCTTGTCATGCTGCTTGTCAGGATCGCCGCCACAGGCGGCGAACATCCAGACCCACCTGATAGAACAGGGGAATGAATAGCAGCACGGAAGTCGTGCCTGCCAGCAGCCCCCACATCATCGACGTTACCATCGGCGAAATGAACGCATCGGCGCCGCCGATCAGGCCATAGGCGGTCGGGAACAGGCCAACCACCGTCGTAGCGGTCGTCAACACGATCGGACGCAGCCGCTCCACGGCACCTTCGATGATCACCTTGACACCTTCCGTGTCGTCCTCTTTGCGATTGATCAGGTCGACCATGATCAGCGAATCGTTGACGACGACGCCCGCCATGCCGAGCATGCCCATCAGCGCGAACAGGCTCAGTGGATCACCGGAAAGACTGAATACAATCAGGACGCCGACCACACCGAACGGAATCGCCAGGATGACCATGAATGGTTGAAACATGGAATTGAACACGACCGTCAACAGCACCCAGATTGCGACGACGGTCAGCGCGAGATTGATCTTCATCCGTGATAGCTGTTCGACGCTCTTGCGGGCCTGGCCGCCGATTTCTCCGCGCACGTCCGGCCAGCGTTCCTGCATCTGGGCCAACAGGTTCTCGATCACCGGGTACATACTTGCGGGGGATGTGACTTCCAGGTCAAGATTGCCCCGTAGCCGGTTCGTCCGATCCCCGTTGTCGTGATAGATCGTGCGTGGCTCGACGACGGATTCACTGTGGCTGACCGAATCGAGGGGTACAGCGTGGCCAAAGCGCGACGTCAGCAACAGGCCTCGCGTCGGGTTCCGAGGATCAAGGCGTTCAGGGTCGACGCGGACCCGGATCGGAATGCGTTCATCCGGCGTGTTCAGCCACGCGGCAATGGTGCCATCGACAGCGGTCCGCATCGTCGCGGCGATCTGGGCAGGCGTGATACCAGCGGCCGCGGCGCGGGCCAGGTCAGGCTGCAGCCGCAGGGCCGGTTCGCTCCGCTCGGCGTCGCTATCGATGTCGGTGACGCCGAGTTCGTCCAGCCGCTGGCGGAGCCAGTCCAGCGCGTCATTTCGCGCCGCATTGTCATTGCTGATGACGCGAACCTCGACTGGCCGACCGACGGGCGGCCCACCGCTTTCGATGTGTACGGAAAGCTCGGTAATGGCGGTGTCTGTCGCCGCCTTCCAGGCGTCGAGCAACCGCTCGCGCACATCCGTCGCGCTGGTTGTGCGCTGTTGGGCAGGCGTCAGAACCAGTTTGGCAAAAAATGCGTTACTTGCCTGCACCCAGCCATCGGGATCCCGCCCGGCGACCGTCTTGTACGAATGGACGACGCCGGCCGGGAGCTGCTCGATCCAGTGCTCGAGCGGCGCCATCGCCTTCGCGGTGTCTTCGAGAGACGTACCATCCGCGGTCTTGCCGTAGATCCAGACCTCCCAGGCCTGGTCGAGTGGGTACATGACAAAGCGCACATGCTCGGCGCCCCAGATCGCCAGCGCCGCGAAACCGGCCAGCACGGCGGCAAACAGCGCGTAGCGCCAGCGCAGCGCCACTGTCAATGCACGCCGGTAGATGCGCTCCAGATGATCCATCCAGCGCGCGCCTGGTGGACGCCGCGAATCTGCCGTTGGCCCGGCGTGCGCAATGTGGGCAGGAAGAATCGTCGTTGCTTCCAGCAGGCTCGATGCGAGCATCAGCATGACGATCGCCGGTATCTCGGCGGCAAACTTACCCTCGACGCCAGGGATGAACCAGATCGGGATAAACGCAATGATCGTTGTCAGAATGGTTGCGGTGACGGGTCCGATCACTGCAAATAGTCCGTCTTCGACGGCCTGACGCAGCGGCGTTCCTGATTCGATCCGCCGATAGATGCTCTCGGCGACGATGATCGCATCATCGACGATCATCCCGAGGACGATGATCAGGCCACAAAGGCTGATGCTGTTCAATGTGATGCCGGTCCACGGCAGGATGACGGTCGTCAGTGCGATTGAAAAAGGAATGCCGAGCGCCGTCCAGAACGCGATGCGCCGGTCGAGAAACAGGAAAAGGATCAACAGGACCAGGGCGAAGCCCGCGGCGGCATTGTCGCGAAGGATGCGCAGGCGCGTGCGCGTCTCGATCGACGCGTCGTATGTCGACGTGAAGCGAACCGTGGGGGGGGCCGTCTCCAGCCAGTCGTGGACGGTCTGATTGACTGACTCGATCGTACGGATGACGTCGGCCTGGCGCCGCTTGGTGATCCACAGCGACACCCCGTCGTGACCGCTGAAACGGACAATCTCCGTATCGTTCGGAAATCGTTCCATGACGCGGCCAACATCCCGGATGCGCAGTGGAGGGCGGCCCGGCTGGGCGCGGACGACGATCCCGCCGATGTCGTCGGGTGTGGCCGGTTCGTGCACGACCATGACGAGCGTTTCGTGGCCGGCGTCCTGAACCTTCCCGGCGCCAACGCGGACGAATGCGGCCGCGACGGCCTGGCGCACGGCGTCTAGCGGCAGGTCGAGCGCGGCCAGCCGTTTCGGGTCGAGCTCGACGGACAACTCACGGTTCTCGAGTCCGCTGTCAAAGACCTGTCCGACATCCGGCAACCGTTCCAGGCGGCGTCTCAGTTGACG
>RFIY01000209.1 GCA_003695505.1 Candidatus Dadabacteria bacterium
CCAGAGTGAGCTGCCAGACGACCCGCATTTTCTCGACCTGGTCGATTCATACGCAAACGCGCGCTATCGCGACTTCTACTATCGTGATGCCGACATCGCGGCCCACGCCGAACAGACGGTGACGCTGGAGCCTTGAATTGCTGCCACTGTTAAAATAGAGGTTTGTCAACCAACCGCAGCCCCCCGCTGTTTACGCAACCCTCCCACAAAGGCTCGTCATGCATCCGCGATACTGGCGCCGTCTGCTCGGCGCACTGGCCTGGGCTGTATCCCTGGCCCCGGCCCTGTCCTCCGCTGCCAGCCAGCCATTCGGCAGTGGCCTTAGCCGCCCGGACGTCACCTGGAATCCGGTCAGCCAGCGCTACCTCGTCCTGACGATCCAGTTTCCGTCGAGCGGCAACGCGACGGTCTTTGGCCAATTGCTCGACGCGTCCGGCGCCGAGCTCGCCGTCAGCCACGAAGTGATCGCGGACGCCGATGCAGACATCGACTTTGCCGTCGCCGCCACGCACCCCGACGGCGGCTTCGTCGTGGCCTATAACGCGTCCGGTACAGAAGACACCATCCGCGTCACGCGCCTCGATGCCACCGGGAAACGGGGCGCAACCGTAACGGCGCTGCGTGTCGCCGGAGAAATCGTCGCCTGGCCTGCGATCGCCCACAGCGCGACCAGTGGCCGCTATGCCATCGCAGGCATGGTCACGTCCAGGTTCCCGCCGACATTGAGCGCGTCGTTGCTTCGGGAAGATCTGTCCCCGTTCAAGGCCGGCATCACCCTCCCCGTCGTCGGCGCGGTCGCGAGTTACTCACCGCTGGAAGCGCTTGACATCGCCTGGGAAGCCGACCGGGACGCATTTGCTGTCTCTTATCTGGATGAGGATCCTTTTGCGAATGTCGCCATCGCAGTGACCCGACTGTTTGCGGACAGCTCGACGGCCAGCCCGTTTCTGGTGGTCGACCCGGGAAATAATGATGCGCCCGGCCTCGCCTACGATCCGGCGCGTAAACGTTTCGTCGTTGGCTATTCCTGCAATCCGATCGACGACCCCGAGGTCTGCGTGCAGGGTTTCGACTTCGATGGCAACGTCTTCCCGGACAGCCCTGCCAAACCGGTAACCGTCGTATCCGAGTTCGGAGACGACAATATGCAAGGGATTCGCCGCACTGACATCGTCTACGACGCGTTCAACGACCGCTTCCGCCTGGCGACCGTCGCGGATCGCGGCAACGGTGCGCAAGTCTTTACACAGACGATCACCCCGGACACACTGGCGCCGCTCGAACCGCTGCCGGGCCGGCTGCTGACGACCGTGTGGACGAAGATCGACGACGTCGCGTTTGCTGTCAATCCAGCGTGTGATGGCGCGGTTTATACGGCTGGCTTCGACAACGGACAGGGCGCGCTGACGGCGGAAACACTCGCGCGTGTCACGCAGCCCTGCCCGCCCCCAGCTCCACAGCCACCTGCGACTACGGCGCCAGTGGCCACCACGCCGGCGATTCAGGTCGACGCTGTCTGGCCGGGCAATTCGACATCGCTGCTCAATCTGGGCACCGCCACGATTGGCGACACGGTCACGGGCGTGATCCGGTTGAAGAGCACTGGCAGCGCGACGCTCAACATCGGCATGATCGCCAGCAACGACACCATCGCCGCGCCGTTTTCGCTGCAAACGGACGATTGCAGCAGCAAGGCCATGGCACCGGGCGAGAACTGTACGCTGACGATTGCATTCTCACCTGCGGTGACAGGTGTCGCGACCGACACATTCGATATCCCGTCAGACGCCACCGCGACACCGCTTGTGCTCTGGAATCTGCGTGGCACGGCCGTCGCGCCGGCCAACCAGCCGCCAACAGCGCCGGAACTGCGATTGCCCCTTCATCAGGCGACCGTCGCCGGTCCTGACATCGAGCTTCTCTGGACCTCCGAGGGGGACCCCGACGGCGATGAAGTCGTCTTCGACCTGTACTGGTGTCCTGTCAGCGACTTTTCCGGCTGTGAGCCGGTGCGGATCACGGCTCCGCTGGAACCGGAGACGGCGAAAAATCGTTTCCCGCTGCTGCCTGTTGGCGGTGCGCTCGTCTTTGCCGGGCTTGCGATCCCGCTGCGACGGCGTCCTGCCTGGCTCTGCGCCCTGCTGATCGTTACCGGCGGCTGCAGCGAGCTGAAGAAGGCCTTTGAACTTGGTCTCGGCAATAACCAGAAGCTGTATGGTTACACGTTGACGGACATCGATCAGGGCACGACGCTGTACTGGAAGGTCGATGCCATGGATCCATCGGGCGAGCGCGCGACCAGCGAGGTCTGGAGCTTTACGGTCAGATAGACCGCGGGCCGGACTGTCAGTGCGAGGCCGCGCGCACCATCGCGGCGCACTTCTCGCCGATCATCAGCACGGGCGCATTGATATTGTTCGAGGTGACCTGCGGCATGATCGAGGCGTCCGCGACGCGCAGCCCATCGATGCCACGCACGCGCAGTTGCGCATCCACTACGGCGAGCGCGTCGGAGTCGGGCCCCATCTTGCAGGTACCGCAGACATGGTATTCGGTATCGGCGTGATTGCGTAGCGTTTCGCGAATCTGTTCGGGGTCATCGCGGTCATAGGGAATCAGCATCTCGCCGCGCACCGCATCCAGCGCCGGTGCCTGCATGATGTCGAGCGCGATCTGCGTCCCGGCGCAGAGCGTCTCCAGATCATACGGATGCGAGAAATAGCGCGGGTCGATCAGCGGTGCGTCGCGCGTGTCGACACTGGCCAGGCGCACCTCTCCCCGGCTCTTCGGGCGCGCAAGCAACAGATGCGCCGAGAAGCCGTGCCCGAGATGGTTCTTGCGGCCATGGTCGTCGGCGATCGCGATCAGTAATTCCATTTCCATATCCGCGGCCTCGACATCGGGCGCGGTCCGATAGTAGACGCCGGATTCGGCGAGACAGCTCGTCAGGATGCCGCTGCGACGACGGCGCCACTGCCACACGCCGCGCAGCAGATCGAGCAGGCCGCGCGGCGAGATGCCGATCGTGTCGCGGTTGCCGGGTGAGCGGTAGACCAGCAGTGCCGAAATATGATCCTGCAGGTTCTGGCCCACACCCGGCAGATCATGGATGACCGGGATGCCGAGTTCCTGCAGGTGCGCGCCGGGGCCGACACCGGACGCCATCAGCAATTGCGGTGATCCGAATGCACCCGCTGACAGGATGATTTCACACCGCGCCCGGATCGTTCGCCGCCGGAACCCACGAATGTACTCCACGCCGACGGCACGCCGGCCCTCGAACAGGATTCTCGTGATGTGCGCCCTTGTACGCACGTCGAGGTTCGGGCGGTCCAGATTGGGATGAATGAACGCCGCCGCGGCGCTGTGCCGCTCCCCGTCCTTCTGGGTGACCTGAACGCGGTAGCACCCATCATGCTGCGGACCGTTCATGTCGGGGTTCCAGGGATGGCCGCACTGGCGGCAGGCTTCCAGAAACAGCTCATTGAGCGGACTGGGGCTGACCAGATCGTCGACCCACAGGGGACCATCCGTGCCGTGAAACGGGGAGTCTCGGTGAACCTGATTGTTCTCTGATTTCAGAAAAAACGGCAGCACGTCATCGTAACCCCAGCCGGGATTGCCAAGCGCCGCCCAGTTGTCATAGTC
>RFIY01000210.1 GCA_003695505.1 Candidatus Dadabacteria bacterium
ATGGACAGACATCGACGCCACGCCGTTCTGGGCGGGGCTGCGGAACGAGGCCCCGTGGTCGATCCGGGTCGGCCTCGCCGGTGCGGCGCTGATCATGCGGTGCTGGTGTGCGGTCCAGGGCGGCGATGGCTATGCGGCGGCGCTCGACAGTCGCTCCTTCCTGCTCAGGCAATCGGCAACGATCGTACGCACCTTTGCGGCGATTGCGTATTTCAGCGACCCGACCGTGCAGCAACTGGGGCGCGGCCATGCGTAGGGACGGGCGCGAGATGCGCCGGGCGGAACGTTTGACCGCAGACGTCGTGGTCGTCGGTTCCGGTCCGGCGGGCAGCGCTGTTGCCTTGCGACTGGCCGAGGCGGGTGTGCGTACCATCGTCGTTGAGGAGGGTCACTGGTTCGATCCAGCCCGCGCGCCGCTCGACCACGCGCGGGCGACGCGCGAGTGGTATCGCGACCACGGCTTCAGCGCGACGATTGGTCGTTTGCCGACACCATTCCTGCAGGGCCGCGCAGTCGGGGGCACGTCGGTGGTCAACGGTGCGATCAGCTGGCGCCTGCCCGAGGACGTGCGCGCGGGCTGGGTCGCGGCCGATCCGGCGCTCGCCGAGGTCCTCGATCGGGAAGTGCTGGAGCGCCGCTTCGACTGGATCGAGGCCCGCCTCGGGATTGTGCCGACCGATGATGCGGTCGCCGGCGTCAAGAATCATCTGATGGCGCGTGGCGCGGATGCGCTCGGCCTGGAACATCGCCCGATCCGACGCAACGTGCGCGCCTGTCAGGGCAGCGGCCGCTGTATGCAGGGCTGCCCGAACGGAGCCAAACAGTCGATGGATCGCACCCTGCTGGCCGACGCCGAGCAGCACGGCGCGCAGATCCTCAGCGGCGTGCGCATCGAACGGGTGCGCCATCGGCGCGGGCGGGTTGCCGGTGTCACGGGGCGCAGCGCGGCCGGAGCACGAATCGACATCGAAGCGCCGCGCGTCGTACTCGCGGCGTCGGCCGTCCAGACGCCGGCGTTGCTGATGGCGTCCGGGTTGCGCGAGGGACCGGTCGGCCGCCATTTCATGTGTCACCCGGGCGCATCGGTCGCCGGTCGTTTCGCCGAGCCGGTGCGCATGTGGGAAGGGGCAACCCAGGGGCACGAGGTCATCGGTCTGCGGCACGAGGGACTGAAGTTCGAGGCGCTGGGGTTCGACCTGAGCATCCTGGCGTCGCGGATGCCGGGCGGCGCGAGCGACTGGCAGCGCCGGTTCGCGGAGATGGCCCACGTCGCCGACTGGGGGGTCGCCATCCGTTCGCGCAGCGAAGGTCGCGTGCGCCGGATGGGCGGCAAGGCCAGGGTGGTCTGGTCGCCTTCCGCCGCGGACGCGGTGCTGTTCCGCAGAGGCGTTGCGATGCTGGGGCGCCTGTTCCTCGCGGCGGGCGCCGAACACGTCCACCTGGGCGTGGCCGGCTGGAACGAGGAGATCCACGACGAGACGACCATCGACCGCTTCGAGCAAGAAGGACCGCGCGATCCCCGTGCCTACACCAGTGCCGTGACCCATATGTTCGGGACGGCGCGCATGGCTGGCGACCCCCGGCGCGGCGTCGTCGGCCCCGACTATCGACACCACCACTGCGACGGCCTGTACGTCGCGGATTCATCGATCTTCCCAACCAATACCGGGGTCAATCCGCAGACATCGATCATCGCGCTGGCGCTCGGTTGCGGTGATGCGATCGTGCAGCAGGAACGATAAGGAGAACGACGATGGCCATCACACTGAACGACCTGTTATCGATGTCGCAAGCCGAGCGCGATGTGACCTTTCGCGCTGGCCACCCGGTCGATCCGTCGGCACTGGCCGGCTGGAACTATACCGGCGTCGACCTGAGTCTGCCGCGCTGGATGAATAAAGTCCTCTGGAAGACATTCCGCAAGACGTTCGTGCAGGATGCCGACCACGGCCTCGTGCGCGGCTGGAACGTCCGCATGCGACAGACCGGCTGGGAAAGGGATCAGGAACCTTTGCGCGACCGGCACGGCCGTCCGAAAACCTTTGGCCACTACCTGTTGCGTCCGGCAGACGGGATGCGTTTTCCCCGCGGCTGGGATCCGGCCGGGCACACGGTGCTCGACTATGGCAGCGCCGGCAACCTGCGCCGCGATCTGGCTGCCTATACCGCGAGCCCGATCGTCGCCGTCAATGCCGGTGACATGGATCTGCTGCTTGGCTGGGAGGTGATCCGGGTCGGACCGAAACTGGTCGGCCTGCCCGACTGGTGGGCCCTGGTACGCCAAAGTCCGATCACAGCCGACGAGATCATCCCGCCGCCGCGGCCAGATGCCGTTCGTGCGTAACGACGACGATCAGTCGCACTTCTGCAGCCAGCTCAGCCCCTTCGCGCTGGCCGGTTCCCGTTCATCGTTTCGGGGATCGTAACCCACGTCCGGGTCACAGGCCGACGGGCAACATTCGGCGAGCGGGCAGACGCCGCAGCGCGGGCGACGCGCGACGCAGACCAGTCTGCCGTGATCGATGATCCGATGTGTATAGATGTTCCACTGATCGCGGGGCAGCAGGGCTTCGAGATCCCGCGCCATCTTGTCGGGTGACGTCGCGTCGCTGAGATGCAGCAGGCGGTTGATGCGCATCATGTGCGTGTCCACGGTAATGCCTGCGGCGATCCCGAACGCGGTGCCCAGTACCGCGGTGGCCGTCTTGCGTGCGACGCCGGGCAGTTCCATCAGCGCGTCGAGATCCTTCGGAACCTCGCCATTGTATTTTTCGACCAGAATCCGGCTGATGCCGCGCAGGAACTTTGCCTTGTTGCGCCACAGACCGATCGAGTTGATGCAGGCCTCGATGGCCCCCTCTGGCGCGGCGGCCATCGCACGCGCATCGGGAAACTGCCGGAACAGCTCGCGCGTGACGCGGTTGACGGCCTGATCGTTGGTCTGGGCGGAGAGTACCGTTGCGATCAGCAACTGAAAGGGCGTTTCCCAGCACAGCGCGCAGCGCGATTCCGGATACGCGGCGGCGAGCCGTTCGCAAATGTCCAGCGCACGCTGTCGCTTCTGCTCTGGCGATTCCTTCCAGTCGGATCGCGCCATCGGGTATGCTCCGGTTCGGGGTGATTGATTCGGACTTGTGTCACAGATTATACTGATGGCGATTCTGAACCGGAGCAGTCGGTCGCAAACAGGCAGCAGAGGCACCCCGATATGACGCGGACCAGCGGCAAGATTCTGATCGTCGACGATGTCGATGTCGTTCTGAAACTGGAAGAGATTCTTCTCAAGCGAACCGGCAGCAAGGTGCTCAAGGCGCGCGATGGCCGCGAAGCCCTGCGCCTGATCCAGGAAGAATGTCCCGATATCATTCTGCTCGATCTCGTGATGCCCGAACTCGGCGGCGATATCGTGACCCGTTTCGTCAAACAGGCACCCGAGACGAAGGACGCGACGGTGATCATCGTGACCGCGCGCGGCGACGATGCCACCGAAGAACGTTGCCGCGAAGCCGGTGCCGATTATTTTCTGACGAAGCCGATTCGTCACGACGAACTGCTTCGTATCGTGCGCGAAGAGCTGCAGCGTCGTGACCTGAACAGCCGCGCGGGCATCTGAACTACTGGCCGCATCGTGCGGCTGCTCCAGAAAGCCGGGGACCGGATATGGGTCGTCTGAACCTCCTGCGTGAAGACATTGCGATTGCGTTCGAACGCGATCCGGCGGCACGCTCGTGGTGCGAGGTCGTCCTGACCTATCCAGGGGTGCATGCAGTTGTCGCCCATCGCTTCACGCACTGGCTCTGGCGACGCGGGTTCAAGCTGTTTGCGCGCCTGCTGTCACACTTTGTGCGCTGGCTGACCGGGGTCGAGATTCATCCCGGCGCAACGCTCGGCCGGCGTGTGTTCATCGACCACGGCATGGGTGTGGTGATCGGGGAGACGGCAGAGGTCGGCAACGACGTGACGCTGTACCACGGCGTCACCCTCGGCGGCACGAGCCTCGCAAAGACCAAGCGCCACCCGACGATCGAGGATCACGTCGTGATCGGCGCAGGCGCGAACATTCTTGGCCCGGTGACGATCGGTCATCATACGCGCGTCGGCGCCGGCAGCGTCGTGGTCACCGACGTCCCACCGCATTGTACAGTGGTTGGTATTCCGGGCCGTATCGTCTATCGCAAGGGACTGCGCGACGATGTCGAGGCGCTCGACCACGGGAACCTGCCCGATCCATCGGCGCTGCTGCTCGAAGAAATCGTGCGCAACGTCGAAGCGCTCCGTCAGCAGGTCGAAGCGCTTGCGGCCAACGGTGAAGAAATCGCGGACGGAGACGGCCCAGACCTGTAACTTGACAAGCGGCCGTGGCGCGGTTTAGAATCCAGTTACCCTGACCAGCACGGACGTATCTCTGGCGGCCCCGGACCGGGCAATTCCCGTGGGGCAGATTCGGGGGAGCATTACACGTCACAGTCAGGCAGTCCGGCCGGTTCGTCGCGGTCGGTGACAATCCTGCCGACACAGGTTCGACCTGACCCTGCGACCGCCAATCGAACGCCACGCCGTGCCCTTCAATGTCCAAGCAAACGTAACGATTGACCTGGATGATCATCCCCGCAACACACAAGCGAATACCGCAAGGCGCCGTGCGAAGCACTCAGCCACCAGCACGTTGTTGAATCGAGTGGAGCAGTATTGATGGCGAAAAACCAGAACCAGAACCAGGGTCAGCGCAATCAGAATCAGCGCAACCGTAACCGCCGTGGCGGCAATCGTGGCCCAAGGAATCGGCCGCCCCAGTCGGAGGTCACGCTCGAAGAAGAAATGAACTTTGTGATGCCGGATGAATCCGTCATCCTCAGCATCACTGAGCTGAAGAAAAAAGACATCGCCGAACTCGTCAAGCAGGGACGGGAACTCGAGATCGAGAATGTCGGCGGCCTGACGCGCCAGGAGCTGATCTTTGCCATCCTGACGACGCACATGCAGAACGAAGGCGCCGTGCGGGCCGAGGGCACGCTGGAAATCCTTCCCGACGGTTATGGGTTTCTGCGCAGCGCTGACTACAATTACCTGCCTGGCCCGGATGACATCTACGTCAGTCCGAGCCAGATCCGGCGGTTCAGCCTGCGCAAGGGCGACACGATCATCGGGCTGATTCGCCCGCCGAAGAGCGGCGAGCGCTACTTCGCGATGCTCAAGATCGAGACGATCAACGACGACACGCCCGAAGTCGCGCGCGAAAAAATCCTCTTCGACAACCTGACGCCGATCTATCCGAACGAGCGGCTCAAACTCGAATGGAATCCGGAGGAGCTGTCGTCCCGGGTGCTCGATCTGTTTGCGCCGATTGGCAAGGGGCAGCGGGCACTGATCGTCGCGCCGCCGCGGACGGGCAAGACGGTGTTGATGCAGAGCATTGCCAAGGCGATTGCCGAGAATCATCCCGAGGTCGTCCTGATCGTGCTGTTGATCGACGAGCGGCCTGAGGAAGTTACCGACATGCAGCGCAACGTGCGTGGCGAAGTCGTCTCCAGTACATTCGACGAGCCGGCACAGCGTCACACGCAGGTCGCCGAAATGGTGATCGAAAAAGCCAAGCGCCTCGTCGAGCACGGCAAGGATGTCGTCATCCTGCTCGACTCGATCACCCGCCTCGCACGCGCCTACAACACGGTGGTGCCGTCGAGCGGCAAGGTGCTGTCAGGTGGCCTCGATTCGAACGCGTTGCACAAGCCGAAGCGGTTTTTTGGCGCCGCGCGTAACATCGAACACGGCGGCAGTCTGACAATCATCGGAACCGCACTGGTCGATACCGGTAGCCGCATGGATGAAGTGATCTTCGAGGAATTCAAGGGGACCGGCAACATGGAAATCCATCTCGACCGGCGCCTCGCCGACCGGCGGATATTCCCGGCCTTCGACATCACCAAGAGCGGAACGCGGAAAGAGGAGCTGCTGCACGACGCGCAGACCCTGAACCGGCTCTGGATCCTGCGCAAGGTGATCAGTCAGATGGGTACGATCGAGGCGATGGAGTTCGTGATCGACAAGATCAAGGGAACGCCGAGCAACGAAGATTTCCTGTCGTCGATGAACCAGTAATCGCCACGGCATCCTGACACAAGGGGCTGAACGTGTTCGAGCGCATCTCCGACTGGATCGCAGGTCTTGTCGTCGCCGCGCCGCGGCGGCTGATCATCGCCAGTCTGTTGCTCACGGCCGCGCTCGGTGTGTTCTCGTACAGGATTCACATTCTCGATGACCTGACGCGGGTCATTCCCGAGTCGTCGCCTGTACGTCAGGCCATGACTCGGCTCGAACAGACCTTTGGCCCATCCGAGACCGTCGTGATCATGGCGACGGCGCCGGGTGGCGACATTTTCGAAGCTGACTTTCTTGGCCGCCTGCAGCGATTTACGACAGCGCTTGCTGCGCAGCGGCCATTTATGCGCGTGCAGGGGCTTGCGACCCTGAACATCTATGAACGCGACGAAGAGGGCACGCTGAAACCGCGGCCGATTCTCGACCGCGCGCCCGCATCAGACAGTGACGTGACCCGGATCCGCCAGGATGTTCTTGGCGATGCGGATATCTCACGGGCGTTCGTCTCTCGTGACCGGGCCCACACCGCGATCTACGTTGATCCGAAGAAACATTACGCCGACAGCGAAATTCTCGCCGCGATCGAAGCCGCGCGCGCGGACGTCGCGCCATTTGAGATCGCGACGACCGGGATGCCGGTTATCCGGGCGGCAACCACGCAGGCGATTCGGCACGACATGGCTGTCATGATTCCGTTTGTCGTGCTGATCCTGACCGCGTTTCTCGGCTGGACATTCCGCACGGCCACCGGTGTGATCCTGACGGTTCTGATCGTCGGTTTTGCGATTCTTCCGGGTGCCGGCCTGATGGGCTTGCTCGGCATTCCCATGACCGCGATCAACAACACGTTCCCGGTGCTGATTCTGGCGATCGCATGCGCGGGCGCGATCCATATTCTCAGCGTCTACTACCGCAGGCTCAAGCAAGGGTTCACGCGCGAGGATGCCGTTCGGTCCGTTGTTGGAGAGCTCACGCTACCGGTGCTGATTGCAGCGATGACGACAGCCGTTGGTTTTCTGAGCCTGATGTTGTCGCCGATTCCGCCCATCGGCGTGCTCGGCTGGGTCGTCGCATTGGGCGTCGTCTGGGCGTGGTTTTTGAGCACATTCGTGTTGCCGGCCGTCCTGTTGCTGTTGCCGATTCCGCGTCGGGTGGTCGACGGCGAGCACCGTGGCGACTGGTTTTTTGAACGTCTTTCGGCGCTGGTGACGCAGCGTCCGCGAACGGTGCTTCTCGTGATTTCTGTTGGCCTGGTCGTGGTCGCCGCAATGGGTATGCCTCGTCTGACGCGCGAGACGCGGGTCGAACGATTTTTTTCGGAAGATACGCCCGCGCGTCGCGACGCCGAGCTGATCGACGAAGTCTTTCGTGGCAGTACGCCTCTGGAAGTCATCGTGCATGCCGATGTGAAACAGGCGGCGGTGCTGCGCCAGGTGGCGACCTTTGCCCGCGCGGTACAGGATCTGCCGCAGGTCGGCTCGGTCGACAGCATCCTGGCAATCCTTGAGCGGCTGTTCGAAGGTTTGCTTGGGATGCGCGAAATACCGGATGACGACTTCATGGTCAGTCAGGCGTTGCTGATGTACAGCCTGTCCACGCCACCGGAGCAACTGCAGCGCTTCGTCGCGACCGATGAGCAGTCGTTTCGTGTCACGATTCGCATGCCGAATCTTGCACCGGACGAACTCGAAGGCGTACTGAAGCAGGTTCGTGCGCTGGCTGACAAGCATTTGACCGGTCTCGACGTGGAAATGACGGGCAAGGCGCTGTTCTTGTCCGAGCTGAGTGCGATGGTCGTATCATCCGCGATGCGCAGTGTACTGTTCAGTCTCGGGCTGGTCTTTTTGATCTGCCTGATCACCTTCCGGTCCCTGTCCGCTGGACTCGAAGGGATGGCGCCGCTGGCCGTAGCCGTCCTGGGCGTCTTTGGGACGATGGGGCTGCTCGGGATCCCGCTGACAATCGCGTCGGCACTGGTGTCCGCGATCGTGATTGGTGTCGGCGTCGACTATGGCGTCCATGTCCTGTCGCGCTGGAGCCTGCACCACGGAACCGACCTGGAGCATCGGGTGTCCGAAACGATAGCCGAGGTCGGTCGGCCGATTCTGCTCAATGCCGTCGCCGTCGGTTTTGGTCTTGGCGTGCTGTCACTGAGTCAGTTTCAACCGATCCAGCATCTCGGTATGCTGTCGGTACTGGCGATGGCGACATCGTCATTCGGTGCATTGCTCGTCATTCCGGCGTTGAAGATGCTTCGCAAACCGCAAGGAGATTCTCAATGATTCGCACCGCAGTACTCCTGTTCGTCGGGCTGTTCACTGCAACGTTCGCCCAGGCGGCGCTGCCAGATGTCCAGTCGCTGCTGGCCGATGCCTACAATGGCAAGGGCCCATCGTCGATGCAGGCGCAGATGACGATGACGCTTGTCGATGCGGGCGGCAAGTCCGTGGACCGTACACTGCAGATTCGCCGGGCCGGGAACGACCGTCAGATCGTCTGGTTCGAATCGCCCGCCAACATGAAGGGCACAGGCTTCCTGCGTCTCGTCGAAGGCGGAACCGAGAAGATGTGGCTCTATCTGCCGGCCTTCAAGAAGCTCGAGCGGATCGGCGCCACCGACAAGAAGCGCCCGTTCCTCGGATCTGATTTCGCGTATGCCGACATGGCGCCGCATAATCTGTCCGATTACAGCGCAAAAATTCTTGGCGAAGGTGAACTGGACGGGCGCAAGGTGATCCACGTCGAGCTGACACTGAAAAATCAGGAGTCCGATGCGCTGTACGGCAAGATCGTCTCGTATATCGACGCGGAAACCCATCATGTGTTGCGCGAGGATCTGTACGATCGCGCCGGCGACCTGATCAAGCAGAAATCCTATGCGAGCTGGACAAAGGTCGGCGCGTACGACATTCCGCTGACGGTCGAAATGAAGAATATGCAGAACGACCACATCACGCGATTGACGATGGCCGATGTCAAGGTCGATCAGAAGATCGCCGATCGTGTCTTTTCGACCAAGTTTCTGCAAAAAGCACGCTGATCGCCGCGCACGCACAGTCGCCGCGTTGAAGCCTTGGGTTCTCCGTGCGACACTGTCGGAATGAAACTGCGTTTTGCATTCCTGTTGGTGCTGTTCGCTTCCGGATCTGCTGCGGCATCGGAGCAGCCGTGGTCGCTGAGCGGCTACATTGCGCCGCAGCTTCGCGTCTGGTTTGATGGCGGAACGCCGACCGCGGGCATGGCGGCCGCCCCTGATGCGCGGCTGCAACTGGATGTCGCGCCAAACGATCTGATCGAGGCCCGTGTCGCGACGGATCTGGATCTGCGCGCCCGCGAGCAGTTCGAAACCGATATCGACCTGCGTGAACTATGGGTTCGGGCCTGGACCGGTGACGTATCGCTGACGCTGGGGCGGCAGCTCTTTTCGTGGGGGTCGATTGGTCGCTTTGGTGTCATCGATGTCCTCAATGCGCAGCAACTGGTCGATACGACCCAGGCGTGGGACGATCGCAAGCGCGGCGCGGACGCCTTCGCCGCCTCGTGGGATGCACCGGTCGGCACGTTCGATGCGATCTGGCTGATCACCCCGCGGCGCGCTGAACTCGGTTCGGACAGCCCGTTCGTTCCGGCTCGCGCAGAGGCAGGACCGGCATCCGCCGTCGATCGCGCTGCCGTCGCGCCCGATGCCCCGCGTTTCGATTTGTCGCACGCCCAGGGGGCGCTGCGTGGCTATTTTTCGCTGGATCGCGCCGATGTTGGTCTGGAAACAGCGACGCTCCTCGATCAGAATGGGACGGTCCGGTTGTCACCGCAGCCCGGCGTGCGCTATCCGCGCTGGACGATGGTCGCGGCTGAGGCTTCTGTTCCCCTGCTCGAAGGCTTCAGCCTCGCGCTTGAAGCGATGTATGCGCTGAGCCACGCCGACCGTGGCGGCAACGATCCGCTTGTGCCGAATGACCGCATCCAGGCTGGTGCGCGCCTGCGTGGGTTCCTGAGTACGTCTGTGCAAGCAGAACTTGGTGCAGTCGATCACGAAATCATGGCGGCCGGTGCGACGGGCGAAACGGCGGCCGAGCGAGCGCTCGCGCTGCCGTTCGGCAATCCATGGTTGCAGCTTGCGCGCCGCATGGCGTGGATCAACCTCGCCTGGCGATTTGGCGATGCGATGCATACGCTCGGCCTGACGTGGTTGACGGAGCTGGATCGATCCGGCCATATGATCGAGCCGACCATGAAACTGTTTGTGCTGGATGGGCTGACAGTCGAGGCTGGCGCGCAGGTCTTCGTCGGTACAACGTCAGGAATCGGCCGTCTCGACGACAGATCGAATCTGTATGCCTCGTTGCGAATGGATTTTTGATGAGTCCCGAAGAAGCAGCTTCACAAGAATGGCCCGACGATGGTCGCTTCCGCGTCTTCAGCGCCAGCTACTGCGGTTATTGCCGCGCGGCCCTCGCGGCGCTGCGCGATGGAGGCTTCGACGTCGATGTGTACGATGTGACCGTGAATCGGCGGGCGCGAAAGGTGTTGCAGGAGCGTACCGGCATGCGTACGGTGCCGCAGATCTGGCACGGCGCGACCTTTGTCGGCGGCTACTCGGAGCTCGTGCCGTATCTGGCCCGGCTGGAGTCGTGACGTGACGCTGCAGCAACGCGTGCGTGACGCCGAGGAGGCGATCGCCCAGGTGTACCTGGGCCATCCGCGTGCAATCCGGCAGGCGACACTGACCGTACTGAGCGGCGGACACCTGCTGATCGAAGACGTTCCGGGCATCGGCAAGACGACCCTTGCCCTCGCGTTGGCGCGCGTGCTTGATCTGCCGTTTCACCGGATCCAGATGACGTCAGACATGCTCCCCGCGGATGTGATCGGCGTATCTGTCTGGAACCCCGACGCGCGGGAGTTCGAATTTCGCCCTGGGCCGATTTTCGCGAACGTCCTGCTCGTTGACGAGTTGAACCGCGCGACACCACGCACACAGAGCGCATTGCTGGAGGCCATGGCTGAAGGCCGGGTGAGTTCAGATGGTCGGACGCTCGACCTGCCGCAGCCGTATGTGGTGCTCGCGACACAGAATCCCGTGGAACAGTTTGGGACGTTTCCGTTGCCCGAGAGCCAGCTCGACCGCTTTCTGATGCGCATTCAGCTTGGCTACCCCGCGCTCGACGACGAAATCGAAATGTTGCAACGGAAGCGGTATGGTCACCCGGTCGACGCCTTGCCCAGCCATTTGTCCGGCGACATGGTACTGGAGGCTCGCGCTGCCGTAGACGCGGTGACGATGCATCCAGATGTCGCCGCCTACATCGCACGGATCGTACACGAAACGCGCGAAAGTCCCGAAGTCCTGGCCGGCGTCAGCCCACGCGGCGCGCTGGCGCTGTCACAGGTTGCGCGTGCTGCCGCCTGGCTCGACGGGCGCGACTTTGTCACGCCCACGGATGTCTATGACCACGCGATTTCTGTGTGTGCGCACCGTCTCGTGCTGGCCGGGCAGGAGGGCGAGCACATCGCCTCGCGCCTGCAGGAAGCCGTCATGGAGCGCCTGCTCGAAGCCGTACCGGCCCCGATCTGATGGCCGACACTGTCCGGCTGACCGTCGAACGGCTGGCCGATACGGGCGAAGGGATCGGGCGCTGGCGCGATGGGCGGATCTGCTTCGTTCCCGCCGTGTTGCCCGGAGAGTGCGTCGAAGTCGTGAGCGTCGAGGAGCGGGCCCGGCTGGTACGAGGGCGCGTTCAGGCCGTCATTAAGGCTGCACCCGAACGGATCGAACCGGATTGTCCCGCGTTCGGAACCTGCGGCGGTTGCGACTGGCGCATGGTAAACGAGCATATCCAGTGCCAGTGGCGTCGAGACCTGTTGCAACAGCAGCTCGAACATCGCGGGTTCACGGTTGCTGTCGGGGAACTCCGACCCTCGGCTGGGCGGCGTTGCCGCGTGCAGGTGGAGCATCGGGATGGGCAGTGGGGATTCCTCGCCCGGCGCAGCAAGCAGCTCGTGCCCACCGGGAAATGTCCGGCAATGGAACCGGCACTCGAAGCTGTTGTCGCCGCATTTGCGCAATTGCGACCCGTTTACCATGGGCGCATCCACTGGCGCTGCGACGAACGCGGAACAATCAGCGCGATCTGCGGCCCTGCCGATGACGCGGACAGTTTGTACAGTGCCTTGCTGGAAGCCGGCGCGTCTGGCGCGGTGATCGGAAGGCGGTCATTCGGAGATCCGGCGTTTCAGTACAGCGTGGCTGGTGTTCGTCTGGTCGCGCCGCCTCACGCGTTCACACAGGTCAA
>RFIY01000211.1 GCA_003695505.1 Candidatus Dadabacteria bacterium
CCATCCGGCGTCACGCACCCAGTCGAGCCACTGCAGCGCGCCGGAATAATACTCGTGATTGCCGGTCACGAACCAGACGCCGTCAGGCGCGGACAGTTCACGTAGCGGCGCCATATCCCGTTCGAGCGCCGGTACCCGGCCATCGACGAGATCCCCGGTCACGGCGACCAGATCCGCGGGCAGCCCCTGCATCTGCCGAACGACGGCCTCGACATAGTCATGGTGCACCGTCGGTCCAACGTGCAGGTCACTCATCTGCAGGATTCGATAGCCATCGAAACTTCGCGGCAGTCCGCGCATCGGGATCTCCACGCGTTCCAGCCGCGGCCCACTGCGCGCGGTCACGACACCGGCGGCCGTCATGCCGACCGCGCCGGTCAACGCCCAGACGGGCGACTGGGCCAGCAAATCCCGACGCCCAAGTGCCGCGGGCGGCTCCGCAGCATCATGCGTAACGCCAATGTGCCCGCCCTGCCCGCCGCGCCTGCGCCAGCGGTCGGCCAGATCGGCAAACGGCAGCAGCACCGCAAGTACGGACAGAAAGCCGACATACAGATACGTCGTCCACAGCAGCCCGTCGAGCCAGACGCTGCGAAATGCGACGCGACGATAGGCGCCCGTGGCAACGAGCCAGGCCGTCGACAGCACGGTGATCACGATCCACAGCCGCTTGCGTTCCGGCCAGAACAACCGGCATATGTGGCGATACACATATGCCTGGACACCGACCAGCACCATCATGAAGACAATATAGAAACTCATCCGCCGTTCCTGCCGATCCACCAGGCAACAAGGTTCAGGAGCAGCGTCAGCAGCCCCGAGACAACCAGCATCGACACGATCGGAACATAGACGCGCGAATGTTCACCCTCGATGCGGATATCCCCTGGCAGACGCCCGAACCAGTCGAACAGCCCCAGCCGCCAGACCAGGCCCACCAGGATCAGAAGCACGCCGGTACCAATCAACCACGACGACAGTCCACTCGGATCATATTCAGGCATAACCACCCCGCCATGCGAAAGCGGGCAACGTTCGCGCGTCGACGCCAGAAGAAATTTGCCGCACCATATACGTCTATGGTCGCACAATCGCCCACTCCGGCGCAGGTCCAGACCGAGGATGGCAGCCTGACGCTCCGCGCACGCACGCATGGCGAGACCTATCATTCACGTCATGGCGCGCGTCAGGAAAGCCTGCACGTCTTCATCGACGCGGCGGGCCTTGCGCATCGGCTCGCATCGGGCCAGGTCTCCATTCTCGAGATCGGCTTTGGCACCGGCCTCAACCTGGCGCTTGCGCTCGACCTGCTCGCGCCGGATCACGGCTCCTTGCATTACGTCGGTTTCGAGCCGGACCTGCCGCCAGTATCGGCCCGGGCGTCCGTGCTTGCCGCGGGCGGCGTCACGCCACAATCCGCCGACCGCGTGCTGCAACTGGCCAATCACGGGC
Organism: Candidatus Dadabacteria bacterium; assembly: GCA_003695505.1. GTDB lineage: Bacteria > J088 > J088 > J088 > J088 > J088. The sequence goes on from RFIY01000211.1 coordinate 1,453, forward strand.
GCCTGACCGACACCGGACTGGATCTGCTGTTGCGCACGGAACCATTTCCCGCACCGCTGAACAGCCGCTTCGACGTCATCTGGCACGATGCGTTCAGCCCGGCGAATGCCCCTGAGCTATGGACGCCGGACCTGCTTGCCGCCGAATTCACGCTCCTGCGCCCGGGCGGCGTCTGGGTCAGTTATTGCGCGCGCGGCGCCGTACGCCGCGCCTTGCAGGATGCCGGCTTCATCGTCGAGCGTCTGCCCGGTCCCCCCGGCAAGCGCGAAATGCTGCGGGCAACGCGCCCCCTCTGACAAATCACGTTTGTTTGAGCCTTCTGCGCGGCTGCCGTATTCTGTTTTGACCCCCTGTTCAAGCAATCCACCACAGACTCGCTGGAGTTCCCATGAGCCGTTTCCGCGCATTTGCTCGTTCGCGCATCATCTGGATGTTCGCGCTGGCCGTGGCGCTGCCTGCCTGCAACGACGCGGGCGGAAACGCGCCATTCACGGTCCGGGAAGGGGTCAAGAACCTCACGGTGCTCGATGCCGAGCCGTTTGAACCGTTGACGTTGTATGCCCCGGATGGCACCCGGCTGCTGACGCTGATCACCGACGAACTCGGCCAGGCCCACTTCGAGTATGTACCAAGCGAATATGTGGTGATTCAGACCGGCGAAGGCGGCGACCTGCCGAGCTATGACGGCACGACGCTCGAACCCGGCAGCGGCTACATCATTCGCGACGACAGCGCCGACCCCGTGATCGAGACCGGGCCGCTGCGTGTACTCGGCGTCAACGACGTGCCGGATGACAGCTTTTACGATCAGCAGAAGCTCGTCGAAGGTCTGAATTACATCACGATGCGCGACGGCGTCAAACTCTCGGCAACAGTCTGGTATCCAGATACCGCCATCTGCGGCCCCGGCCCGTGGCCGACGGTTGTCAACTACTCCGGCTACTCCCCGTCCAACCCGGACAACGCACCGCCGGGCGTCCAAATCGCCACGTTACTGCTCTGCTACGCCGGCGTCGGCGTCAACATGCGCGGCACCGGCTGCTCTGGCGGTGTGTACGACATTTTCGACGTTGCCCAGCACGCGGACGGCTACGACATCATCGAGGTCGTCGCGCGTCAGTGGTTCGCCAAAGGCGGTAAGGTTGGCATGATTGGTCTGTCCTACCCCGGCATCAGTCAGCTCTATGTGGCGTATACACGCCCACCCCACCTGGCCGCCGTCGCACCGTTGTCCGTCATCGAAGACCCGTGGCGTCAGGCCTGGCCAGGCGGCATCTACAACAGCGGCTTCACCCAGCAGTGGATCCAGGAACGCGACAAAGAGGCCACGGCCGGCGGCCAGAGCTGGGTGCAAAAGCAGATCGACGGTGGCGATACGACCTGCGCCGAGAACCAGAAACTCCGCTCGCAGAATGTCAATTTCGAAGTCTTCAGCCAGGCATTGACGACCTTCCCCGAAGCCGCCAACGAACGCCGCCTGTCCAATCTCGTCCCGAAGATCAACGTACCACTGTTTCTGACCGGCGCCTGGCAGGATGAACAGACCGGGTCGAGATTCGCCACGATGCTCGACGACATCACCGGCACCACGATCCGCCGCTTCACGATGTTCAACGGCCGCCATCCCGACGGCTATACGCCGCTGACGCTGACCCGTCTGGCCGAGTTTCTGAGTTTCTACGTCGCCAAAGAAATCCCGCGCATCAACCCGGCGCTGCGGCTGCTCGATTCCGTGATCCTCAAGGAGATTTTCGACGCCGACGATCTGCACTTCGAGGAAGACCGTTTCGGCCAATACCAGAGCTACGACGAAGCGCTCAAAGCCTATGAGTCCGAACCCGTCGTGCGCGTACTGTTCGAAAGCGGCTACGGCTCCGATGTCACCGAAGCACCGGTCGCCCGTTTCGAGCGCACGTTCACGACCTGGCCACCACCGGGGGCCCAGAAAGGCGAATGGTACCTGTCGGCCCCGGGCGCGCTGACAACAGAGACGCCATCACTGACCGGCGGCGACAACGGCATCGACGCGTTCCTGTTCGACCCCGAGGCCGGCGACAAGAGCTATATCCTCAAGGACTCCCTGTTCCACATCGCCTGGGACTGGCAATATGCAGACCAGGAACACGCGCTGGGCTACCAGACCGACCCGCTGCCCGTCGATACGATGGTGATCGGAAACGGCGGCTACGTCGACTTGTGGATGGCCAGCAACGTTACCGATCCGGTCATCGAAGCCAGCATCCTCGAAGTCCGCCCCGACGGCACCGAATTTCTGGTGCAATCGGGCGCGTTCCGCGCCGCCCACCGCAACGGCATCGACCGGGCCCGCTCGCAGGAATTCCTGATCGAATACACCTACGCAGCCACGCAGATGAGCTACCCGCCCGCAAACGAATTCTTCAACGTCAAGGTGCCGATTCGCCCGTTCGCGCACGCGTTTCGCAAGGGCAGCCGCATTCGGCTCGTGTTCGACACGCCGGGACGCGACCAGGGCTTCTGGGAATACAAGAATCCCGTCTATGACCGCGACGACGCAAAAATCGCGATCGCCCGCACACCCGACATGCCGTCCAAACTGATCCTGCCACTGTTCCAGGATTTCGACATCCCCGACGACCCGCCGCCCTGCTACTCGCTGCGAGGCATCGTCTGCCGCGACTACCTGGCCCTGCCGAACACGGCGGTGACGTGGCCGTAGGTTGAACTCATCTGATGAGTTGTGCGATGTAATCCGCACACAGGCTGCCAGGATCACGCCGCGTCAAGCGCAGTGCCACGGTCAGGCGCCCGGGGGCTTGCCTTTGGCGATAAATTTGACGCCGTCCAGGCCCTTGAAATCGGAATCCTGAGTCCAAAGCGTAGCCTCGTATTGACGCGCTGTCGTAAAGATGATGCTATCCGCCATCGGCAAACCCAGATCCACCGAACATTTGGCAGCGGCCAGGGCGAGCGAAGCATCGAGATCGACAACTGTGCCTTGCTCCATGAGTGCTGCGGCTTCAAGCGCCGCAGATTCATCACGTTGCTGAAGGATGCGCTTGAAGACTTCAAACACTGATATGGCCGGGACGACAAGTCTATCGGGATTCATGAGCGGTTCAGCAAAAAACTCGGCATTCGGCCCGTCGGCAAAAAACTCGAGCCAGCCGGAGGAATCAACAACGTTCATAAGCGGTCGTCTTCACGAACGATATCGGTATCGATGCCTCGAAGGAAGCCGCGAGCCTCCTTCATTGAACGATATGGAATCAATTCAATTCGACTCCCGTAGCGAACGGCCTGAACTTTTTGCCCTGGCTTGATGTCCAGCGCCTGCCGTATTTCCTTGGGGATAACGATCTGATATTTAGGAGACACAGTAACCGTCGCCATTCGAAATCCCCGTCGATCAAGAAAACGTCATACTGTATTTTACCGCTCAGTCGCTGGTTGAAGCAAATCAGGAGTTGGCGATCGGACGATCACGGAACACCC
>RFIY01000212.1 GCA_003695505.1 Candidatus Dadabacteria bacterium
GCGCCGAGCATGCCGAACTTGAACGTCGAAACGACGCTGTTCGGCGCAGTGACGCGTTGAAAGAAGTTGGACCAGACGACGGTGTTGCCGCCATCGTAGATCCAGACCGTATCGTCGGGCAACGCTTCCTGACAGGTGCGGGGGACGAATCCCGGATTGACGCCACGTTCACTCGGCTTGAGTTTCTTGTCCAGCTCGGCACGGCTCGCGTCGCGCTCTTTGGCGTAACGCTGCAGCGCCTCCGTGCGATGGGCCGGTGCGGCGCCCCGCTCGCGCAGACGCGCGGCAAGGCGCGACAGAAAAAGCTTTGCGTCGGCCAGGACCGCCAGATCGATCGGCTTGTTGACGCCGATGTTGTCCTCGTCGATGTCGACCTGAATCGTCTTCTGGCGGTCTGGCGGCGCCCAGTACGGGGCCTTGCCCCACCAGTCGGTCTCACCGAAACGGGTTCCGATCGCCAGAACCAGATCGGCGTCGTTGCGGACTTTCTGATTCAGCTTCAGGTGAACCATCGAAATGCAGCAGGGATGATCGTCGGTGATCGCGCCGCGCGCGCTCCAGCTTGTCGTCACCGGCGACTGCAACAATTCCGCGACTTCGGCCAGTTCCGCCTCGGCGCCCGCATGGATGATGCCGGTACCGGCATGGATCATCGGCAGTTTCGCCGCCAGCAGCATTTCGGCCGCCTGGGCGACTTCGTCGGCGGACGGCTCGATCGGCGTGGTGCGCCGATAACGGACCGGATCGCGCAATGTCGATGGATCGAACTTGTCCTTGCCGTTCATGATCGATTCCGGCACATCGAGATGGACGACGCCGGGTCGCCCACGGTAACTGACGCGCAGCGCACGGCGGAGCAATTCCGCAACGCGGTCGCGCGATGTTGCGGCACCCGACCACTTGGCCATCGGCTTGATCACGCCCACCTGGTTGAAGTACTGGAACGTTCCGCCACGGTCGGGATAGATGATGCCCTCACGGCGGCAGCTCGTGATCAGCAGAACGCGATGCCCCTCGCCGTTCTCCACGGCAACGCCCGGCAGAATGTTGGCGACTCCGGGCCCATTGGACGCAATGCAGACACCGAGCTTGCCAGTCAGGCGGCTGTAGGCGCCCGCCATATGGGCCGCGCTCGTTTCATGGCGGGGTGTGATCAGGCGAATGCCGTGCTTCGCCAGATTGGAATAGAGCCCGAAATAGGTTCCGTCGATGATCCCGAAAACGGTATCGACGCCTTCGGCCGCAAGCATTCTGGCGATGATTTCGCCACCGTGGATCTGACTCATGGGCTTCCTCCTGAAGCGGCAGAACAACCTTCAATTTGAATACGCGCCCAGTCGCGGGCCGCGTTGCAATCATCGCGACTCGCTCCCCAGCCGGACAGCAGGTCGTCGACCGTCGCGGTTGCGAGCTGGTCGATCGGAAAGACCTGCGGCCGGAGGCGCGCAATCTTGCGCAGTTGCAGGACTCCGTGCATCGCGGCCCAGAGCTGCACCGCCCGCAGGCCGTGTGGGCCATCCTCAATCACACCCGCAACGGCAGCCGCGGCGAGCGCGTCGCGGAGCTGCCCCAGCAGCCCCTCGGCGGCATCGACGACTCCGGCCGATGCACCGGGCTCGATCCACTCACGCGGATCGGCGATCGACTGCGTCAGCAGATTGAACGACGGCACCTCGTCGGTCGCAAACGACCGGTACGTCTCCGCAACGACCATGACCGGTCCGAGCGGCGGGCCATCGTCACCGGCCTGCGCCAGCGCCGTCGCGATCCGCTCGCCGAGCCGGTCGAGCACGCGCCGCTGCAAGGATGCAAGCAGGGCGTCCTTGGATGGGAAGTAGCGATACAGCGCTCCCTGCGCCCAGTCGAGTTCCGCGGCGATCGCGTGAATCGTGACCGCCTCCAGGCCGCCGCGCTCGAGCAGGCGCTCGGCCGTGGCAAGGATTTCCTCGGTCCGGGCCTGACGCCTGCGGCGGCGGCGGGGAGACAACTCTGGCGAAACGTGAACCATGTTCACGAATTAAAGCAGGTTCACATTGCGTTGTCAAACAGGGAGCTGTTACCCCGCGGGATCGCCCTGCGTGGATGCCCGGAAAAGTATCGATCAATCGGTGTCGGACGAACGCCCCGCGTGCGCGGTTGCGCCAGCCGCGTCAGTTGGCCGATGCAGCGATCGCCAGCTCGGCGGCGGTATCGGTTGAGACGAGCTGCATGTGTTCGGGCAGGAGCGGCAGCAGCTCGAAATAGGAATTCTCGAGCGTCAGTCCGCCGTCACTGGTCATGTAGACCCAGGTTACGGTCCCCTTCGGCAAGTCGGCAAGCGTTGCCGCCATCTCGGCCGGCGTCGCGTGAAAGTCGTCTCGGCCATCCACGCCGCGCCAGCTCCGCGTCCGGAACAACGCCGCCTGTCCGCCGTCCGCGCCCGTCAGCATCTCGTACATCTGCTCTGACGGCCAGTCGGGAAATGGCTCGGCAATGTACGGCACGTTGACCGGAAAGATCCCGCGAATCTGATTTCCGGCGTGCGCGTAACGCGGCAGGTAGTGCGCGCGCGAATCCGCCCACGCCTCGAACCACTCCCAGTGGATCACGCTATGGGTGCCAAGAATCCGCGCCGTACGTTCGGTCTCAGCTGCGAACAGCGCTTCGTTTTCGTCGTTCAACATGGATGGATAGGCGTAGAGGTAGCCGCTCGGCGGCAACGCAAAGTAGTCCGCGCCGGTCGAGCGCGCCGCATCGGCGTACCAGACCAGCACATCCGGGGCGATCTCCGGCAGATGGGGTGAAATCGTCCAGGTCAGCGCCGGACATTTCGGCCGGGCGTCCTGACAACGCTCCAGGCGTTCGGCGAGCCAGTCGCGGCGCGTACTCATGATGTAACGGATGTTGTCACCGTCGCCGACGACGAAGGCAACGTAGGTTTTTTCCGGATCGTAGCGGACGCGTTCCGGTTCGATGGCCGGCAGTTCGGCCGCAGAGGTGATCTCGGCACGACGCGTCGCGAAGAACGACAGATTGGTCGTGCGGCTCGGGATGGCGCCCATGTTGCCCGTATCGAGGCAGTCGGTCTGCGCCTCGTAAACGTAACCACCGATCAACCAGGAATCGTTGTAGCCGTAGACGCCGATCGGCTCCTTCCAGGGACTTTCCTCGACGATTTTCGTCAGCAGGTCTCGCTCGGGGTTGCCCTCGATGCAACCATTGACGAGAAACGTCACGAACAGCCGACGCGCGAAGACGAAGTCGATCAACGCCACCGGCATATCTTCGATCAGATCGGGATTGGCCAGATCCTCGGCGTGGCGGTCGTAGCCCGGATTGAGCATCGCCAGACCCGTCGTGTCGGTCAGATAGTGCGCATACACATACTCCGTCGCAAGCAGCGGCGTCGCACGGTCCGCGAAGACGGCTGTGGCATCGAGTGCCGGCGAGTCACACTTCAGCCCGGTCTCTTCGGCCACCGGCACCGCGCCGAGCGCGGCCGCCGCGGTCAGGATCGCCGGCAGGATTTCCTGCTGAGCGCCATAAGAATAACGCACGCACGACGGAAAGGTCGCCTGGCATTCGTTCAGAAAATCATCGGCCGCGATAGTCGCGCTCGGCGTCAGTCCCATGCTTTCGAGCCAGACCTCGTCGCGGGTCAACGCGCCGTCGATGCGCGATTGCGTAACATCGGTGTCGGTTTGCACGAAGATCGAGCCCCCGCTCTGGCGATTGTAGAGCCCGGCGCAGGCATGCACGGCGATCTGCTGTGCGGCCGAGGCCGGTTTCGAGACCCGGACCACCCGAAACGACGGTCCATCGTACGAAGGCGGCGTCGGCTCGGGATCGGTCGCGAGACAGCCGGCGATGAGCATCGACGGAATCAGTGCGCAGACCATCGTGCGGATCATTCGAAGGTTGGCATCGCAGCTCATCACATTGCCCCTTGTGCGGTTGCTGTGGAGATCAGACTGTCTGTACAGGATAGCGCTGGCACGGCGCCGCCGCGTCGTCGGCGGCCGAACCTTTGGCGGACAGGAATCGCGCCGCCCGTGACACCGTGGGATACGCTGGGGAAGATAAGCAGGCCGAACGCGCGGCGGCCGCGCTGCTCCACAACCGGCGGACGCCAAGGCAACTTGAGCTGCTATATCGCCTCCCGGATCGCGAGCCGCAGCCAGGAACGCGCACCATCCGCTTCACCCTGCCACGAAGCAGTCCCTTTCAGCATGGAACAGCCGCGCTGGAGCTGGTCGAACGGATCCCGGAACCACCGCCCTGGCAACTGGCGATCGTCGCCTTGCTGTTTGCTTCGTCGATGGGCGTACTCGCGATCACGCGAACGAGGTCGCCAGCGGCGCGCCGGTGATGCGGTCAGCGCCGCGATCGGCGGACGCCGCGACGCATCAATCCGCGCACCACTCCGAAAGCACCTTCGAATGGTCGATGATCGCGTTGCCGATCGCGAGCGC
>RFIY01000213.1 GCA_003695505.1 Candidatus Dadabacteria bacterium
CATGGTCCTGACAACCTATGGCCGCTCCAGTGGCTTCTGCATCGACCCGATCGAAAAGAAACCGCTGAATCACTGGTATCCGGGCACGCCCGTGCTGTCGTTTGGCACGGCCGGCTGCAACCTGGGCTGCAAGTTCTGCCAGAACTGGGACATCAGCAAGGCGAAGGAGTTCGACCGTCTCGGCGTGGAAGCCTCGCCCGAGACGATCGCTCGCGCCGCGCGGGCAACCGGTTGCGAACATATCGCATTCACCTACAACGATCCGGTCATCTTTGCCGAGTATGCGATCGACACAGCGGTGGCCTGCCACGAGCTGGGCATCAACACGGTCGCGGTGACCGCCGGCTACATCAGTCCGGGCGCACGTGAAGCATTCTTCGCCCACATCGACGCCGCCAACGTCGATCTGAAGGCCTTCGACGAGGACTTCTACTGGAAACTGTCCGGCGCCCATATGGGTCCCGTGCTCGATACGCTGCGTTACCTGAAACACGAGACTAACGTCTGGTTCGAGATCACGACGCTTGTCATTCCCGGCGGCAATGACGATCCGAGGGAACTGGAAGCGCAGTGCCGCTGGATCGCCGACGAACTCGGCCCGGATGTGCCACTGCATTTTACGGCGTTTCATCCGGACTACAAGCTGAAGGACCGGCCACCGACACCACCCGAAACGTTGCAACTGGCCCGCCGGATCGCGCTCGACCATGGCCTGCACTATGTGTACACCGGCAATGTGCACGACCCAGCCGGACAGACGACGTACTGTCCATCATGCCAGTCTCCCGTCATCGTGCGGGACTGGTATGAAATTCAGCAGTGGAACCTGCGCAGCGGCGCCTGCGGAAGCTGTGGCCACCCGATCGCCGGGCGCTTCCATGACAAACCCGGCAACTGGGGCGCACGGCGGCTACCGATCGATCCGCGCGAATGGGCCTGATCCGCGCCCCGTCCGTGCGGATCAGATACCGAGACTGTTGAGGAGGTCGGCGAGACGGCCCAGCAGCGCGACGAGCTGGGGGTGCTCCCCTTCGAATCGTTCGAGCGTTTCTTCGACGCGATCCACGAGCGTCTCATCTTCGCTGTCGTTCTCGAGACGTGATTCGATTTCAGCGGCCAGCGCCTGCAGTTCGTCGCGGGTGCTTTCGTCGAGCGGCGTCGGCTGCTCCAGCGCCTCGCGCAGCTCAGCCAGCAGGGATGTCAGATCTTTTTTGGGCGACATGCCGACATTATAACCGCCGGCGCAGGCAACGAATCCGAAGTCCGATCAGTCGTACATCTTGTATAACTCACGGGCGATCGTCGACAACTGGATTTCGGAGACGCCAGCCCCGATTTCGAGCAGTTTCGCATCGCGTGCCAGCTTTTCGACCGGGTACTCCTTCATGTAACCGTTACCGCCGAAGATCATGATCGCGTCGCCGGCGACCTGCGTCGCGGCCTCGGAGGAATAGAGTTTGGCAGCACAGGCGAATTTCGCGTTCATCTTGCCTTCTTTCTCGAGCCAGGCGCTCTTGAGCACGAGATTGAAGACGTTTTCGCGGGCAATTTCCATGCGGGCGATCCGGTGCTGCACCGCCTGGAAGTCCGCGATCGGCTGCCCGAACTGGACACGCTGCTTCGCATACCTGACCGATTCCTCGAGGCAACGCTCGATGATGCCGAGCGCCATCGCGGGCGCGCCGGAGCGCTCGTGGCTGAGGTTCTGCTTGACATCGCGGTGCCCACCCCAGTCCTCTTTTTCACCGAGCAACGCATTGCGCGGCACGCGGCAGTCATCGAGGAACACTTCACCGGTTGGCGAGTCGCGCATACCCATCTTCTCCATCGGCTCGCCCGTACTCAATCCTTCCATGCCGCGTTCGAGGATGAACGCGACGATCGGATCACGATCGAGGCCCGTCCCGACGACACGGGCATAGAGCACGAACACGTCCGCATATGGCGCATTGGTGATGAACGTCTTGCTGCCATTGAGGATCCAGTCACCGCCATCGCGCCGCGCGGTCGTCTTCATCGAGCCGAAGGCGTCGGAACCCGCGCCCGGCTCCGTCAGCGCCCAGGCGCCGATCTTGTCGAAGGTCATCACATCGATCGCATAACGTCGCAACTGCTCGGGTGTCCCCTTGCGCAACAGCGCGCCGCCGCAAAGCCCGACCGACGCGCCGAAGCTCAGCGCCAGTCCGGGCGCGTAACGGCAAAGCTCTTTCATCACGATCTGGGCCATCATCGGATCGATCCCGCCGCCACTGGCCGGGTCTCCGCCGCCAAGCAGCTCTCCCCCTCCGCCTTCGTTCTCGACGCGCTCGATCATCTTCTCGATCTGGGCGCGGATCATCGGCCGGATGCCGAGCGCGTCGTAGAGCTTCCGGATCAGGTCATAGGGCGGCATCCTGTGCTCGTCGAGATCACGAACGACGGGCCGGATTTCTTTTTCGCAGAACTGCCGCAGCACCTGCTCAGCCATTTTCGCCTGGGGGGAGAATTCGAACATATGCGTACCTCCGCATAATAGTAAGTGCTCACTTATGAGTATAGCGCGATCCTCCCTTCCGCGCGACAGATCGCGTTCGGGTATCACAATTGTTGTCCGGCACCACGCTCCCTTGATATAGTGAGCCTGCATGGAAGCCATCACGCATACGATTCTGATCGTCGACGACGACGCCATGTACCGCGAACTCGCGGCCAGGACGCTGCGTCGGCACCGCTATCGCGTCATCGAGGCCAACAACTGGGTCGAGGCCAATCGCGCACTGCGTGAACCCGTCGATCTGGTGCTGCTCGATCTGCACATGCGCTCGGTCGATGGCGACCAGATCGCGCCGGTGATTCGCAAACATCATCCCGACATCAGATTGTTACTGATCTCCGCCGACGATACCCATGTGCTGCAACGCCTCACTCGCGACGACACGTTCGACGGCTATGTATCCAAGAATGGTGGGCTGAAACTGCTCGTCGAATCGGTTCAGCAGGCGCTTACCCCCGGCAAAGCTGGTTGATCTGCGCCAGCAGCGCACCGAAATCGACCGGTTTCGTCGCGTAATCGTCACAGCCTGCCGCCAGACAGCGCTCGCGATCACCGGCGATCGCGTGCGCCGTCAGCGCGATGATCGGAATCGCGGCCGTCCGTGAATCGGCTTTGAGCCTTCGCGTCGCCTCCCATCCATCGACGACCGGCAGACTCATATCCATCAGCACCAGATCCGGTTGCAGCTCAACGGCACGCTCGATCGCGACCGCCCCATCCTCGGCCACCTCCACGACAAACCCTCGCTTGCGGAGCCGCCGCGACAGCATGTCGCGATTCATTTCGTTGTCTTCGACGAGCAGGATCACTTTGCTCATGATTGTCCTCCGTCGACCGCCGGACCAAGGATGTCGCTGATCCGATTTCGTACCTGTTGCAAGAGCGCCTCGCGGCCCGAAGCTGCCTTGTGTATAACCGCGGCCGCACGCCGGTTCAGGCGATCCCGTTCCTCGGCCGTCAGATCCTTGGCCGTGATCACGATCACCTGGGCTTCAATCCGCTCCCGTTCAAGCACTTCCAGAACACCAAACCCGTCCACCCCTGGCAGCAGGATATCAAGCAGAATCAACGCCGGCGGAGCGGATTCGATTGCCGTCAGCGCCGCCTCCCCGTCCGCGGCAACGCGCACGGCGTAGCCTGCCTTCTCGCACGCGCGCTGCAGCAGGTCGCGGACGTCGGCATCATCTTCGACAATCAGCACATCCCGCCGCGCGTCCGTGGCCTGCCGTCGCGCCCGGGCAATCGCGCGGAGCAACTGCTCGCGATCGACAGGTTTGGTCAGGTAATCGATCGCATCAAGGGTATACCCTGATTCGGCCTCGTCGAGCATCGTCACAACCACGACCGGAATATCGGCCGTCGCCGGATCGGATTTCAGTTCGGTCAGCACATCCCAGCCGCTACGGTCAGGCAGCATCAGATCGAGCGTAATCGCAGCCGGCGACAGGCCACGAGCCAACGCCAGCGCCTCGGCTGCGCTGGCCGCGGGAATCACGGTATATCCTGCGCTCCGCAAGGTTCGCGTCAGCAGCTCGCGTGCATCCGGATCGTCGTCCACGACCAGAACGGGCGCCCCGCTGGAGCTGCCGGTCTCATCGTCGGCAAACGTTGGCTCGGGTCCATAGACCAGCACCGAAGGCAGGCGCAATGTAAAGGTTGACCCCTGCCCTGGCTCACTGGCGACCGTCAGCGACCCGCCCATCATTTCGGCGAACCGGGAGCTGATGACGAGTCCCAGACCCGTGCCGCCGTACTTGCGCGTCGTCGAGGCGTCGGCCTGCTCGAACGGACGAAAGATGCGTTCGAGCTTGTCCGGGTCGATACCGATACCCGTATCGATGACGTCGAAGCGAATGCGTTCGCTGCCCTGCGGCCCTTCGCGCTGCACGCGCAGTGTGATGGTGCCGTTCTCGGTGAACTTGCAGGCGTTCGACAACAGGTTGAACAGGATCTGCCGCAAACGGGTCACGTCGGTCACGATCGTACCAAGGTCGGGCTGATCTTCGATCCGCAAGGTGTTATTGCGTTTGCGCGCCAGCGGCAGCACGGTATCGATGACGTCGGCGACAACGCTGGCAACATCCACAGGCTCGGGGAGCAGTTCGACCTTGCGTGCTTCGATCTTCGAAAAGTCCAGCACGTCATTGATCAGTCGCAACAGGTGCCGCCCGGACTCCTCGATGCGCCGCAGGTCGTCGAGGTACACTTCGTTGCCGTCCTCGCGACATTCCTCTTCGAGCATCTCGCTGTAGCCAATGATCGCATTGAGCGGCGTGCGCAGCTCGTGGCTCATGTTGGCAAGAAACTCGTTCTTGAGGCGGGTCGCCTCGAGCGCCTTCTGGTGGGCGATCTTGAGGTCGGCGTCGGCTTCGATCGTTTCAAGCATGGCGTTGAAATGGTCGATCAGCAGCGCCAGTTCGCCCTGTCCGATGCGGCGCGCACGGTGGCCATAATCGCTTGTCTCGGCGACGACATTGGCTGTGCGAACCAGCTCGGTGATCGGATCCAGCAGCAGCGAACGCATCCCGAGCGCAGCCAGATAACCGACCAGGCCGGCTGCGCCGAAAATCAGCAACAGAATGCCGGCAAACTGCCCGATGCGGTCATACAGTTCAGACAGACTGGTGCGGATCACGATCGTGCCGACCCGCAGACCATCGGTCTCGATCGGCTCCGCGACATCGAGCCGATCCCAGCTGAAGTCATGCCACGCGCCCTGATCGAAGCGGTCCGTCCAGGTCAGCTCCGGTACACCGGGCACCACATAGTGCGCAAACGGTTTGTGCTCGGCATCGAAAATCGCTGCGGCGAGCACGCTGCGCTCCGCACCGAGCGCCTGCAGGATTTCGCGCGCGTTGTCAGGATCATTGAATACCAGCGCTGCGGTCGCATTGTCGCCAAGCACCTCGGCCAGCAGCGTAAATTGCTCGAGCAACGTGCGACGATATGTCGTAATCTCGAACGCGAGCGTTGCAAGTGCGGCGATGATCAGCGCCAGTGCGGTTGTGCCGAGCGTCAGAAGATTCAGGCTGCGACGGATCGTCTGCCGACGGGCGCGATTCAGTTTCGGCATCAGGTCGTTCCTTGCCAGGCAACAGGATTCCACTGGCAGGCTAACACCGCAGCCGGCGGTTTTCAATACGCGCTTACGAGGTCAGGATGCGGTAGGCTTCCTGAATTTCGACGAACTGCTCGTGCGCCTGCTTCTGAAATGCTTCGCCGAGATGTGCGAAGCGGTCCGGATGTTTTTCACGGACCAGACGACGGTACGCTCGCTGGATCTCTGCCTCGCTGGCCGGCTCCGTCAGTTCGAGTACGCCAAGCGCCCAGGCGCGGCCGCGCCCCTGCTCCCGCTGTTGTTGCCAGCTATTGAACGGCGCTCCGCCGAGTCCCCAGATACGGCCGACTTCTTCGATGACCGCGCGCTCCTCGGCGGATACGTTGCCGTCGGCGGCCGCGACCTCGAGCAGCAGGCGAAACAGAACCATTCGGTCGAGCGGACCGAGCTGGCGAGAAAGCTGGGCGGCCGTTCGCCGCCAGTCGCCCGGGTTGCGCGCCTCGGCCTTGAGCGCATCGCGCAACCACTCGACAGCCTCGCCGCGCAGACCGAGCGATTGTTCGAAGAACTGACGGACACGGCGCACCTCAGCTCGGTCGATCCGTCCATCGGCTCGCGCGACCGCCATGGCAAGCGTCAGCATACCTTCGATGAGATCCTCGCGCAGGCGGGCCTGCCCTCGTTGCAGACTCTTGCGCTGCATCGAATCGTCGATCATCTTGCCGACGAGGTAGCCACCGATCGCCCCCCAGACCCGCCCGTAGACAAAGCCAAGGGCCGCCAGCACCCAGCGCATCATTCCCCCAACTCCGGCGGTGGGACATCGGCGTGCCAGTCGCCGTCAATCCGCTCGGGCGGGATCAGTCTGGCAGACTGGATCCGATCGCCGATGCGGATCTGCTGTAACACGCTCCAGCCACCGACAAGCTGGCCAAACACTGGTTCGGCGCCATCCAGGTGCGGCAGGCGGGCAAGACTGATCACAAATTGCGGACCGGCGCGACTGCCATCGTGCGCAACCGCCAGCGCCAGCGCGCCGGCGGTATGGCGGCGGATCGTTCGTTCCGGCGGCAGCACTGGGTCGGTCGTACCAAATCCAAGCGTGGCGGCCTGCCGTTCGAGTACAGCCGGATCCGTGGCGGGCGGCTGCATGCGTGTGTCGGGATCGCCGCCCTGGATCACGAATGGTACGGGTTTGGTCACGACCCGGTGGAACCATGTGCCATCCCATACACCATCCTCGACCCAGGCACGCACCTGCGTGACGGTGTTTGGCGCTTCGTCCGGAAACAATCGAAAGATCAGGCGTCCGCGATCGGTGTCGAGTACAAGCAGCTCGCGTACCGCTCGATCATGCGCCTCGATTGACGCCTTTTCGTTCGCCAGGCGGGTCTCGACCTCTTCGGGGACGACCTCACTGCAAGCGGAAACGAGACCCGCTACAGCGAGAAGCACCAGCCAGCGACACCCCCTCACGCCGCGCGACTCCGATGAAACAGTACACGGAACTGTTCTGGCGACAGATGATCGGGACGGGCATCTTCACGCAAGCCACACTCGCGGAACCAGGCCTGAACTTCGCCGCGCGAGCGCCCCACGGCGTTGGCCAGCGCTCGATCAAGCCGTGCCCGGCGCCGTTGAAACAGTTGCAGCAGCAGACGCCAGGCGGGATCCAGATCCTCGGGCGGCGCCGCATCCTCGCGCACATCGAACCGCAAGACGCGCGATTGCACTTTTGGCGGCGGCGAAAACGCTCCGGGCGGCACGTCGAGTACGGTCCGAACCCGATAGACCAGCGCCGCCAGCACGCCGAGTGGCCCGCCCAGGCGAGACCCTGCTTCCGAAAAACGCTGCGCGACCTCACGCTGAAACATCAGCACCATCACCGGGAACCGGGGCCAGCGCGACAGCAGCACACGGACGATCGCCGTGGCGGCATTGTAGGGCAGGTTACTGACGACGGTAAATTGGCGGTCCGGCAATGCGTCCAGCCAGGCGGGATCGGCAGCATCCGCTTCCAGCGTTTCGATACCACGAGCGCGCCACTGGGTCGCCAGATCCGCGTCTTTTTCGACAAGCACGAGCGGGCGCTGTTGCTCGCGCAGGCGCTCGGTCA
Organism: Candidatus Dadabacteria bacterium; assembly: GCA_003695505.1. Classification (GTDB taxonomy): domain Bacteria; phylum J088; class J088; order J088; family J088; genus J088. The sequence continues at coordinate 7,708 of RFIY01000213.1, forward strand.
GCGCACCGCGGCCCGGCCCGATTTCGAGGATCGGTTCCGGCTGAGCAGGCACCGCCCCGAGAATCTGCTCGATCACGCCGCCATCGACCAGAAAATGCTGACCGAGTGACTTCTTCGCACGGGCTACCATGTGCCGACCTCCCAGCGACTGCGCGGCTGACAATCGAGCGGATCGGGACCGCGATGGTGCCAGCAGGCCATCGCGGCCCGCGCAATCATGACCGCGTTGTCGGTACATAATCGCGGCGATGGTGCGCCGAGACGCAGATCGCAGGCGGCCGCAACTTCGGCGAGTGCCTGGCGGATTGCGCGGTTACGCGCCACACCTCCAACCACCCAGACGGTCTCGATGTCCGGGTGTTCGCGCGCGGCCTGCCCGATCACGCCGGCCAGCAGTTCAGCGACGGTGCGCTGAAACGCCGCGGCGATATCGGCCTGCCGCTCCCTGTCGCCGGCGCTACCAGCTTCGAGTTCGCGACGGACAGCCGTCTTGAGACCGCTGAGACTGACGGCCTGCGGATCGCGCGGCCGGGGAATCGGGAACGCCCAGGCATCCGCGTTGCCCTCGGTGGCGAGGCGCTCGATCTCGGGCCCACCTGGATAAGGCAGACCGATCATTTTTGCAATTTTGTCGAACGCCTCACCGACCGCGTCATCTGCCGTTCGCCGCAGCAACCGGATATCGACGTCGCTGTCGAGACGGTACAGCGCTGTATGCCCGCCGGTCACGAGCAGTACCAGGGTGGGAAACTGCATCGGCTGTTCGAGATCGGGGCTGAGCAGATGGCCATGCAGATGGTTGACACCGATGAACGGCTTGCCGGACCCAAGCGCGAGTCCCTGCGCGACGTTCATCCCGACCAGCAAGGCGCCAAGCAGACCCGGCCCACGTGTCGCCGCAACGAGATCGATGTCCGCCAGCCCAAAGCCCGATGCTGCCAGCGCCTGATCCAGCAGCCCGGCGATACGCTCGGCGTGGGCGCGCGATGCGATTTCGGGCACGATACCACCGTAGGGGCGATGCAACGCCACCTGACTGAACAATACATCCGCATGTACGGTGCGTGGCGCCTCGACGATGGCCACTGCCGTTTCGTCACAACTCGACTCGATCGCCAGCACGCGCATCAGGAGACGACCTGCCTGACAGCGTTCACGAATGCCTCAATGTCCTCACGGGTATGCGCCGGCCCCAGACTGGCGCGCACGAGGCCCCGATCGATCGTGCCGGCGGCCCGATGCGCGCCGGGGGCGCAGTGCAGTCCTGCGCGCACCGCGAATCCGGCTTCACCAAGACGCCAGGCGAGCTCTCCTGGCGTGCTGGCTGGATGCTCGAAGCTGACCAGCGGCAACGCAATCTCGGGATCCGTGCATGAACGAATGATCAGTCCGGTAATGGAACGTAACCCTTCCACGAGTTCCTGCCACAGCGCCATCCGCTCGGCGAATCGCTCCGGTAGCCCGCGGTCATCGACCAGCTCCAACGCCGCAAGCAGGCCGGCGATACCGGGGCCGTTCGGGGTCCCGGCTTCGAACCCGTCCGGAAACAGCGGCGGCGTACGCCGTGGTTCCGAGTTGCCACCCGTGCCGCCTTCGATCAGCGGCTCGAGTTCGACCCGCGCCGAGCAGCAAAGCAGGCCTGTTCCAGACGGCCCGCCGAGCGATTTGTGTCCGGGAATCGCCAGCAAATCAATGGCTGCATCACCCAGACGAAGCGGTAACACCCCTGCGGTCTGGGCTGCATCGACGCACAGCAGCGGTTCCGGTCCGATCGCTGCGCGAATCGCCTTCAAATCCAGGCGGGCACCGAGCACGTTGCTGCCAGCGGTTACGGCGACGAGCCTGGCGCCGCGCGCCCTTCGGAAGTGGTCCGGATCGACGCGCCCGTCCGACTGCGCTTCGATGACGTCGACGGTAACACCCTGATCCGCGGCGCGCGCCAGCGGCCGGGCCAGGGCGTTGTGTTCGATCGAGGTTGTCACGACGCGGTCGCCGGGTTTCAGCGTGCCGGTGATCGCCAGATTCAGCGCATGCGTCGCCGACGGCAACAGCAGCACGCGTTCCGCATCTGCGTCAAAAAGCGACGCGGCAATCAGACGCGCCTGGACGATTTCGCCCGCCGCCGCAGCGGCAAGCGGATAGCTGCCTCGCCCCGGATTACCGGCGCGCTCGCGCAGGTGAGCAACCATTGCGTCGACAACCGCTGCATGCTTCGGGAAACTCGTCGCCGCGTGATCAAAATACCGCGATGGATTCATTTCTTGCGCAGCTTGTCCAGCCGTGTGCGTGCCACCCGGGCCTGTTCGCTGTCCGGAAATTGCTGCACGAGGTCCTCGTAAGTGCGGATCGCCTGATCTGTCTCGCCAAGCTTTTCGAGCGACATCCCGAGCTTGAGCCAGGCCGCGGGCGCCTTCGGGTGATCCGCATGGTTTTCGACGACATCGAGATAGCGTTCGATCGCCTTCAGGTAGTCTCCCTGCTGCCAGGCAATCTCGCCGAGCCAGAAGCTGGCATTTGCAACCAGCGGACTGTCGCCAAATCGCTCGGGCAATCGTTCGAACAATGCTGCCGCGCGGCTCAGGTCGCCGGCATCAAAGGCTGCACGCGCCGCTTCATAGAGCTCCTTGTCCGACGACCAGGTCTCCACTGCGGGCGTCGTCGCGGGGCGTGCCGGCTCGGCGTCTTGTGGTGCCTGATCCCGGGCATGCTCGAGCGCCGCGACCCGACCGGACAACTGCGCCAGTTCGGCTTCGACGGCCTGCAGCGAGACCAGCAATTGCGCGGTACGGCGCTGCTGCGCACGAATCGCCTCCTGCATCTCGCGCCGCGATTGCAGCACGTCGCGGCGAGCCGACCCCGTCAGCTCCGTCATCAGGTCTTCCGTCTTCGACAGGCGGTCTTCGAGATAGGCGACTTTACCGTCGATCGTACGCAGATCCGCGCGGGTGGCGACGCAACCGACCGCACCTGCCAGCAGGAGCGGCATCAGCAGGCTGATCCGCAAAATCCGATCAGCCATCCGTCAGGATCACGAACTCGACGCGACGATTGCGCGCCCAGGCCGCCTCGTCGTGGCCGGGATCCGCCGGCAATTCTTCGCCATAACTGCGAACGTCGATCCGGCTGCCGTCGACGCCAAGCGTCTGCAAGACCTGACGGACGGCGTTGGCCCGGCGAGAACCCAACGCCAGATTGTAGTCGGTCGAGCCGCGTTCATCCGTATGGCCCTCAAGCTGAATGCGCGCAGCGGGATTCTGCTTCAGCCATTCCGCGGCGGCCTCCACTTTTGGGAGCTGGTCGGCACGCACCGTGTAGTCGTCGAAATCGAACAGTACCGGCTGCAGATCGGCCAGACGGCTGCCTTCGTCCAGCGCGCCGGCGCCAATGGCCTCGGACTGCACAGCCTCGGCCGTCTCGGCCGCTGTATTGACGCCAGCACCCTCGGCGGCCGTCTGCCCGCCGTCCATTTGCTGCTTGTCGTCTTCGGCCGCCCCGGCCCGGTTGCGTAGCGCCAGATCGCGGGCAAACTCAGCCTTTTCGCGGGTTTCCACGGCAGAGGTACGGGCGTTCTCGTAGTCCTTGAGGTCGTTGAAGCGGTAGGTTTGCGTCATCAGATTTTCCGCCTCGCCGTATGGTTCGGGCGCGTACTTTGGCGCCTCGGCCTCGCGGGCCGCCTGCAACGCCGCTTCTGCGGAGGCGATCTCCTCGACTGGCGGATGCGCGCATGCTGCCGCAAGTCCCGCGATCAATGCCATTCCGACGAATCGGCGGATGGTATGAGCCTTCATGGTAGTTTCCTCCTCGGAACAACTGGCAACGGTGTCCGGCCGCGTCGGGCCATTCGCCACCAGTTGCAGGTCATTGTACCATGTCAGCAGCAGGAAAGAGCACTTTCAGATCGCGGAAAAATTACGGCAACTCATTGACAGAAAACAGAAAATCTAATCTCCTCCCCCCTGAGAAGCGATCCCGGGCGACGCCCGACCAGCACGCGATCTCGTGGGTCGATGCGCATCAGGAGGGCCCGCGGTGGACCTGGCGCCAGCTGGCGCGGTATGCCGCCGGCGCCGCCTGGGCGCTTGCAGCGTACGGAATCGGAGCGCAGCATCGGGTCGCGGTGATTGGTGGCAACACGCCCGAATGGATCGTACTGCGCGAGGCGGTGCGATTGCGCGGCGCAACATTCATCCCGATCAGCCCGAAGATTACCGCCGAAGAACGAGACTTCCTGTTACGCAACAGCGAAGCGGCGCTCGCCGTCGGGCCACCGGATATGCCGGCCGGTGAGCTGGCGGTTGAGGACTGGTCCGCGTTCTATGGGCGCGAGGCGGACGAGCCGCCGCAACTCAATGACGCGCCTCAACCGCAACAACTGCTGTACACCTCCGGCAGTGGCGGCGTTCCAAAGGGCGTCCTGCGCAGTCGAGGCAGCGACCTCGCCCGCATGCAGATGTCGATCCAACAGTATGGCCTGTCGGCGGACATGCGCCACCTGGTCGCCGGCCCGCTGTACCACTCGGGGCCGTCGATTTTTTATCGGATGTTCCTGTTGCTCGGTGCGCCACAACAGATGCTGCGGCGATTCGATGCGAAGCGTGTCCTGGAGCTGATCCTGTCCGAACAGGTCGACGCGTTGTTCATGGTGCCGACGATGTGGCGAATGCTGCTTGACGCCGAAGGCGGACACAGGCGCCCCTGGCCGCTGAAACGTGCCTGGATTGCCGGCAGCCGCACCGAACCCGAACTACGCCTGGAACTGCTCGATCGCCTGCCCGAGGACGCACTGTGGGAATTCTATGGCGCGACCGAAACCGGCACGATCGCGGTCCTTCCGCCCGAGGCGCAACGGAGCCACATGGATACGGTCGGCTTTCCAGCACCTGGGGTAGAGATTCGAATCGTTGATGAAACGGGGCAGGACGTCGCGCCGGGCGCGACCGGGCGCATTTATGTGAAAAGCCCGTCACTGATGACCGGCTATCATCGTGGTCCCGGCACGCCCGCGGATCTCTCCGAGGACCGGCTCGAAGGCGGCTGGGTCTCGGTCGGCGACCGCGGCAGCTTCACGGCGGATGGCGCCCTCAAGCTGATCGGCCGCGAAAAAGGCATGATCATCAGCGGCGGCGTCAACATTTACCCCGAGGAAGTCGAACAGGCGATCAAGAAGATCGACGGCGTACTGGAGGCGGTGGTCTTCGGGATACCCGACCCGATCTGGGGCCAGCGTATCTGCGCGATCGTCGAACCTGCGTCGGAAGCCACGCTGACCGCAGATGATGTTCGCCGCGCGCTGGAAGGGCACCTGGCGCACTTCAAGATTCCGAAACAGATCCGGATTGCACCGATCCCGCGTACGGCGAGCGAAAAAGTTCGCCGCGATGCCGCGCAACTTGCCCGCCTGCTGTAAGTCCTGTCCTGGAGCGCTGCGCTTACGCTTCAGCGATCGCCACCTGCAGAAAACGAATACAATGCCCGGCTCGCGCCGGCCATCGCTCAGGATTCGCGGAAAACGATGCGTCCGCGTGAAAGATCGTACGGAGAAAGTTCGACCTTGACCCGGTCGCCGGGAACGATCTTGATGTAGTGCTTGCGCATCTTGCCGGAAACATAGGTCAGGATTTCCTGGCCTGTTTCCAGTTCGACCCGGTACATGCTGTTCGGCAGCTTCTCGGTGATCGTGCCTTCGAGCTCGATAACGTCTTTTTCGGCCAAGCCGTGTGTCCTTTCGCGGTTTCTGAACGAGTTCAGCCTGACAAGGGGCAGTGTACCAGACCCGGCGGCTGGCGAGAAAACCGGCGCGTCTGCCCGCAATCGCCGCTCAGTCCAGTACCGCCAGCATGTCCGCGACGCTGACGAATTTCTCGCGAACCTTGCCACTTGCCTGGCCACGGGCGACCTCCGCCGCGTCGATCTTTGTGTAGTCGTCCCAGTCGACGACGCGGACACCACGACGCTGCAATGCGCCGAGCAGGTCTCCGGTTTCGGTTGCGCCGCTGATAACGCCGCTGTCGACGTCTTCGAGCATCGCGGCGACGGTAGCGGCCGAATCGGGCTTGTTCGAGCCGATCAGACCGGAAGGGCCGCGCTTGATCCAGCCAACGACATAGAGGCCCGGAACGGGCGCATCCCCGTCAACGACGCGCCCGTCGCGGTTCGCAACGATCCCGGCGCGTTCGTCAAACGGGACACCGGGCAGCGGTTCCCCCCGATAACCAATCGAGCGCAGCAACAGACCCGCCTCGATCGTCTCGGTCTCGCCGGTGCCCTCGGCGGCCAGGTAGCCATCGCGGTCGACGAGCCGGTTGCGTTCGATCGTGACCGCGTTGAGATGACCGTCCCCATCGACCGACAGCCGAACCGGAGAGCTCAGAAAACGCAGGCGAACCGTCAGATCACCTTCGCCGGGATCGGCGAGCTTTTCCTGGAGATACTCGACGTTTTTGCGCTTGTCGCGGTCGAGTGCCTCGAGATCGATGCCTTCCAGATCGCGCGCCTCGACAACGAGCCGAACGCCTTCGAGCTCGCCGATCTCGCGAATTTCTTTCGGTGAGAACGCCGCCTGGGCCGCGCCGCGCCGGCCCAGCACGACGACTTCGCGTACACCTGCGGCGCGCAGTGCGTCGAGCGCGGCGGCCGTAATATCGGTTGTCGCAAGCTCGTCGCGATCCTTGACGAGAATGCGGGTCACATCCATCGCGACGTTGCCGACACCGACCACGACCGCACGCTCGTGCGACAGGTCGAACTTGCGATCCTGAAAATCGGGATGACCGTTGTACCAGCCGACGAATTCGGTCGCCGAGTAACTGCCAGCCGCGTCCTCGTGTTCGAGGCCGAGCTTGCGATCGGAGAGACATCCCGTCGCGATCACGATCTGGTCATAATGTGCCCGCAACTCGTCGAGGGTCACGTCCCGGCCAAGGGCGACGTTTCCAGCGAAACGGACGCGTGGATCAGCCGCCATCTTTTCGTATTGACGGGTCACGTTCTTGATTTTCTGGTGGTCCGGCGCAACCCCGTAACGCACAAGACCGTACGGCACGGGCAGGCGGTCGAACAGGTCGATACGGACGTCAACCTGTTCCTGTTTCAGCAGGGCATCGATTGCGTAAAATCCGGAGGGTCCGGCACCAATGACGGCAACGTTGAGTGGTCGTGCCGATGTTCCGATGTTGGTCATGGCCTGTTCCTGGTGGTTGGGCAACCGGTGCGGCTGCAGATCCGACGGGAAAATCGCAACGGAATCGCGATCCGTCGCGTCCGGCACGCACCAGACGCGTGTCGTTCAGTTAGAGCGTATCCCGTCCGCCGCAGCGCGTCAACCAGCCCGCCGAGTGAGTATTCACCCGCAAACTTATCCCACCGTACCTGCAACGACCGTGTTTCGGCCATCGGCCTTGCCACGGTACAGCGCTTCATCCGCAGCGGAAAGCAGGTCCGACAATACATCGCCCTTGCATGGCTGATGAGCCGCGACCCCAATGGTGATGGTGACATTTGGGCCGACACCCTCGGGGTGTGGGATCGCCAGCGCCTCAACCCGCGCGCGCATCTGTTCGGCCATCGTCATCGCCGCATCCTGATCCGCACCCGGAAGGACGACCATGAACTCTTCGCCGCCGTATCGCGCCAGGACATCACCTGCGCGGCGCAACGTATCACGCAGCGTCTGCGCCACCGTCCGCAGGCAGACATCACCTTCGGCATGGCCGAGCGCATCGTTGTAATGCTTGAACCGATCGATGTCGATCATCAGCACCGCGAGTGGATATCCATTGCGCATGGCCCGGCGCCATTCCGTCTCGAGAATCTGATCGAGGCGGCGACGATTGTAGACCCCCGTCAGGGCGTCGGTATGCGACATTTCTTCGAGTTTGCGATTGGCGGTCGCCAGACGCCGGTTCATCGCGCGACGTTGATCGAGCATCTGTTTGAGCGTTTCAGCGGAGCGGATCCGCGCCAGCAGATCAATCTTGCGCGGCGGTTTCGTGATGTAGTCCATCGCGCCGGCTTCGAAGGCCGCTTCCAGCGATTCCTCATCGGCATTGGCGGTCATGATGATGATGGGAATTTCCGCGGTCAGCGGGTTCTGCTTCATCTCGCGGCAGAACGTAATCCCATCCATGCCCGGCATCTCGATGTCGCAGATGATCAGATCGACGGCGATCTCGTCCGGTGATTCGACGGAGCTCAGATACAACATGGCATCAACGGCCGCGTGCATGACTTCAACGGACTCGTATCCGAACGCTTTGAGATGCCCCCTGAGCACGCGCAACACGATGTCTGAGTCATCGATGAGCAGAATGCGCGTCCCCTTTGGTGCCTCGGTGAACGTCATGTGCGCTCCTCGATCTGCAGCGCGCCCACACCCTGCGCGTTGTCCACGATATGCTGCGCGACCTGGGCGCCACCTTCGGCCGAACCCAGCAGATCCACGCGCATCGCAAGCGAGAGCTGGGCAAGGAGCTGCGAAAGCCGCCGGGCTTCTTCCAGATCGATCTGGCGATCCAGCCAGCTTTCGGTCAGCTCGTCAATGACCCGGTTCCATGCGACGAGCACGTCGCTCGAACTCAGCATTGCCAGGTGATTCGTAAACAGTTGCAGTTGCATGACATCGCGATGCGAAAGCTGGCCGTGGTCGATGATCTGCTGCAATGTCTGAAAGACACGCTCATACAACCGCTCGCGCGCTTCAAAGTGGCGCAGACGCTGCTCCTTGTTCAGCTCGACCTCGGTCTGGCGGTTCAACAGCAACGCCGTAATCAGTACCGTCGCAATCACCGACAGCGCGATCAGAACGATCTCCTGCGCAAACGGCACAGACGCGGCGGCATCCCAGGCGGTACGAATGAACAGATATCCGGTAGCGAAGACGAACGCGGTCAACAACGACAGCACGAAGCGTTCCGCCCGCAACGGCTGATGGTGCATCGGCATAGGAATCAGGCTATCACAGCGCCGTTGCTCGCGGCGCAAATCCTGGCCGCCAGGAGCCGACCGCGCCTCACCTGTCGGCAAACTTGACAAGCCGTGGCATGCACTGGTACCTTGTGGACTGCAAAACGGACCGGTCAGTCCGGTCTGGCCGTGGGAGCACTATGGGGACTCGAAACGCCAACGAACTTCGCGCCGTCACCGGCGGCACACATCAGCCTGATGCAGAGACGGTCGCACGGTTCGTCAGTGCCTGGCTCGACACGACGCCGGGCGACGAACGACCTTCGCTGCACGACGCGCTACAGGCGTTTGCCGAACTCGTCAGCCGCTGGCGAGATGCCGATGTCGATGTCGATCGCGCGCAGGCCGCTCTGCTCGAGGGCGCGACGGAAATCGCATCACGGTACGGTCTGGCCGTTGGCGAACTGCTGAGCGATGTATCGCGCCTCGTCGCGACGAGCGGGCGTCGCAATGATCTCAAGCAAGTAGCGACCGACCGCCGCATCCTTGATGCGGCCTACGATGTATTTGCCGACAAGGGCTTTTACAACGCGACCGTCGATGAAATCGCGCAGGAAGCCGGCGTCGGCAAGGGGACCGTTTACCGCCACTTCGATTCCAAGGACAATCTGTTCCAGGCGGTCGTGCGCGAGAAACTGCTTGACCTCGTCGCGCAGGTTCGTGAAGGCTTCGAAACGGCCGATGATGTGCTTCAGGGCATTCGCCGTGCCGTATCCGCGTACCTGCGTTTTTTCGAGAAGCACAACCGGTTCTACCGGATTCTGGTCTTCGAACAACAGGGATTCGGAACCGAGTTCCGAACCGAGTATATCGCCGGAATTCTGCAGAATGTGCCGCAGATCCGTGACATGGTCATCTCGGCAGCCGAAGAGGGCATCACCAAGCCCCTCGACGACTTTTACACGATTTTCTACGGCATCGTCGGTTTTATGGACGGCGTCATTCACAAGTGGTTCTACAACAATTGCGAAGGCAGCCTCGAGGACGAGATCGATACGATCATCGAGGTTCTGTTCTACGGTTTCGTCGCCCGTAAAGGCAACGGCGGCACCTGAATCTGCCGACCACGCACACTTCCGGGAGCAACAAGATGACCTGCAAACTCCACACATCTGTTCCACTGTCCTGGCTAAAGCGGACTGACCAGTCCGTCTTGAGCGGTGTGCCCTTCTGGATCGAAGTCGATGCGCCCATCGGCTCGATCTCTACGGCCGCGCACGGTGTCTGGACAACACACGAGGAACTCGTCGGCGATCTGGAAGGGCACCCGCTCGCGGCCGGGCCGGCCGGGTCAGGCCTGCCCGGCGCCGTGATCGGCTCCATGGATGACCTCCGACGCGCAACGGATGCCCGGTTCCTGCTACTCAATGGTGAAGATGCTGCCGGGTCATGTGGCAAGCAGGGTCTGTTCATCCTGATGCAGGCCGTCGCGGACGACCCCCGCCCGGTCTGGATTCGTGGCGCGGTTGGGCCAGCGTTGATCGCCGCGGCCCGCGAGCTCGGCTTCGCCGGGGTCCTGGCCGAAGAGGTCGTCTGGCCTGGCATCGATGCCTTGCCGCAGGCGTGGCGCGACTTCTGGCAGGACGGGAGTCCCGGAGAAACCCGGGTGTTCGGTCCGACGGACCGACGAGTCCGCTTCTGGGCGCGACCCGGGTTTTCGGTCACGCGTGCGGCCGCTGCCGAGGCGGTCGGTGACCGCTGGGCGGACTGGGCTGCGGCATCCAGAGCCACGCCGGAACGACCCGGGCCGAAAGATGCCTGGCTACCCGCCGGGGGCGCGAGCGGTCTTGCGGGCAGACTCGGCATCACCGGCACACCGGCTGAACGACTGGCGCGCCTCAACGCGCTGGCCGATGGCTTTTCCGTCACGCAGTGGCCCTGGCGGCCGGGGGCCGGCTGGGCAACCGCGGCGGGTACGGCACTGCCACTGTCGCAGGGACCGATGGCGAACGTCTCGGATGTCGCCGACTTTGCGCGGGTGGTCGCGAACGCCGGCGCGTTTCCGTGGTTCGCGCTTGCATCGACACCGCCCGAGCCGGTGCAACGGTTGCTGAATGACGCAGCCGACCTGAACGCGCCCTGGGGCTCGGGAATCATCGGCATGACCACGAATCCGATGCTCGAGGAACACATTCGCCTCTGCCGCGAAGCGGGCGTGCGCTGGCTGCTGGTCGCCGCCGGCACAACCTCGCTGGCGGCCCGCCTGATCCAGGAGGGCTTCGAGGTCGTGATGCACACGCCCGCACCGGAGATGCTCGATGCCGCGCTCGCCGCCGGTGTACGGCATGTCATCTGGGAAGGACGCGAGGCGGGCGGACATGTCGGCACGCTCAATTCGTGGACCCTCTGGCAGCACAACCTGGCCGTCCTCGAGGCGCACGCCGACGCATGCTGCTCGGTCCTGCTCGCCGGCGGCGTCGGGACCGCCGCGTCCGCGCGCCTGACTGCGCCGCTGGGCGCCCGGCTCGAACAACTGGGGCACGCGCAGGGATTGCAGATCGGCTCTGCCTATCTGCGCACGCGCGAGGCCGTCGCATCCGGCGCGATTGCCGGCACCTATGCAACGGCGCTGCAGCAGACCCGCGAGACAGTCGTCGCCGGCGACCAGTCCGGCGCGCCCACGAGGCTGCTCGCCACCACCAGGGCGCTGGAACTGACCCGGCAGGAGCGCGACTGGATTCGCAACGGTATACGCACGAGCGAACGCAAGCATCACTTCGAAAAGGCCAATTTCGGTGGGCTGCGGCTTGCCGCCAAGGCGGAGCGTGTCGTCATTGACGATCAGGGGCCACGGCTCGAGCGCGTTGCAGACGACGACAGTCTGCAGCTCGGCCTGTTCCATATTGGCGAGAATGCCGCATTGCCGTTGCCTGACAACATTCAGTCGCTGCATGATGGACTGACCAGTCCGCCCGTCAAGCAAACGGCAGCCGCCCCGGCTGTTCACCACGCCGCAAGTGTGCCAGACGATGCGATCGCGATCATCGGGATGTCGTTCTGGCTGCCTGGTGCTGCCGATGATGAGTCCGCGCTGTGGCAGATGCTCGCGGACGGCCGGAGTGCCATCGACGACATCGGAAGTCACGCGGGCTACTGGAATCCTGATCTGTTCTGGGATCCAGACGGCACGCATCCCGAGAAGGCGTACTCCCGCATCGGTGCGTTCATCGACGACGTACCGTTCGACGGCCGCCGTTTCCGCATCCCGCCTCGCGTCGCCGCAGCGCTGGATCGCACACAGTTGCTGGGGCTGATTCTCGCGGAGCGCGCCTTCGCCGATGCCGGACTGCCCGACCCGTCCGGCGCCGGGCACGCCTGCGACGTCGTCCTCGGCATCGCCCAGGGCGACCTGCGCGTGCAGACGGATGCGCGCATCCTGCTTGACGCACTCGCACTTGCGGGCGGTGGCACGGGGTTCGAGGCGATCGAGCAGCAGCTCGGCTTCAGTGTCCCGGAGCCGGTCGCGGACTCGATGGCTGGCGAGCTCGGGAACTGTTGCGCCGGGCGTATCGCATCGGCGTTCGACCTGCACGGGGCCAATTTCACCGCCGACGCCGCCTGCGCCAGCGCCCTCGCCGCGATCAGCCAGGCGGTTGACCGCCTGCGGCTCGGTCGCTGCGACATTGCGCTGACCGGCGGCATTGACCGCAACATGAGCATCGGTGCCTACGTCAAGTTCTGCCGGCTTGGTGCGCTGAGCCGCGAGGGCTCCTTCCCGTTCGATGCACGCGCATCGGGTTTCGTGATGGGCGAAGGCGGTGCATTGTTCGTGCTGAAACGACTGCGCGATGCCCGGCGCGACGGCGACCGGATTCGGGCGGTCATTCGCGGTACCGGTCTGGCCAGTGACGGGCGAGGCAAGGGCATTACCGCCCCCAATCCGGCCGGTCAGCAGCTCGCCGTCGAACGCGCCTGGAAAGACGCCGGAATCGGCCCCGACGACCTCGGGTACATCGAGGCGCACGGCACGGGAACACCGGTCGGCGACAAGGCCGAGACCACAACCTTGCGGAAGCTGTTTTCCGGTCGCCGCACCCGCCTGCCGGTCGGCTCGATCAAGGGCAACATCGGGCATCTCAAGGCCGCGGCCGGCGCGGCGGGACTCGCCAAGACGGTGCTGATGCTCGAACAGCGCGCGATCGCGCCAAGCGGCGGCTACGCGCAGCCACGCCCGGAACTCGGACTCGACGCGACGCCCCTGTACGTCGCCGACCACCTGCAGGACTGGGACGGCCCGTTGCGCGCCGGCATTAGCGCGTTCGGATTTGGCGGCACAAACGCCCATATCGTCGTCGAGGCAGCCTCGGTCGATGACCACCGACCCGGCGCAACGATTTCTTCTTCGACTTTTCCTTCAGATACAGACGCCCCAACGGAGCAACCGGAGTCATCCATGAACATTCAGGCCACGCTGGATCATCCTGCCGACACCACCATCGCCATGCGCGTCCGCGAGATCGTTGCCGACGCATCCGGCTATGACCTCGACGAGATTGAACCGGACCTGGATTTCGAGGCCGACCTCGGCATCGATACCGTCAAGATCGCCGAGATCATCGGCCTTGTCCGCGAAGCCTACAACCTGCCGGAAGACCCGGATCTGGTTCTGTCCGATGTCGCGACGGTCGCCGCCGTCACGGCGTATGTCACGCAACGCCTCGGTGGCGACAGTGCGTCACCCGGCCAAGCGCCGGCAACGGAGGCCGCCGGAGCAGCCCTCGACGCGACAACGCTCTGGCGGCAGGCCTCGACCCGGTTGCTCGAATTCCGCGCCGAAACCCGTGAGGCACTGGCAGACGCCGTGGCGCGGGGAGAACGCGGCGGTCAGGGTGACTGGGCGCTGATCGTTGAACAGGAACGCTTCGACCAGGAACGGCTGACGCGCGGCCTTCACGAAACGTGGCCCGCGGGGCGCTGGCAACGCGCCGGTGCCTGTTTCGGCCAGCGCGCAGCAGCCGGCACCGCCTGGCTGTTTCCGGGCCAGGGCACGCAGCGGCCTGGCATGCTCAGCGAACTGCGTGGCGAGCCGGTCATCGACGAAACCATCGCCGAGGCAGCGGCCATTCTCGATCCACTGTTCGACGTCCCCCTCGAAACGCTGCTGGCGACACCCGCGAGCGAAGCCGACGCCGAGCGCATCGGCGCGCTGCTGCGGCAGACGCGCTACACACAGCCCGTCCTGTTGACGGTCGAAATCGCGCTGATGCGCCTGCTCAATCAGGCGGGCTGGCAGCCGGGCGCGGTCGCGGGCCACAGCCTCGGTGAATTTGGCGCCTGCGTCGCCGCGGGTGTGCTGTCCTTCCGGGACGCGCTGCGGATCGTATCCGGTCGCGGTCGCGCCATGGAGGAAGCCGCGGCACAGATCAATGACCCCGGCGCGATGGTTGCCGTTGGCGTCGACCGCGTTGCCGCTGCCGAGTTGCTGCGTCGCCTGGATCTGACCGATCTCGAACTCGCAAACCAGAACAGTCCGACCCAGACCGTGATCGGCGGCGCGACAGCGCTCGTCGACCGACTCTGCGACGCACTGGCCTCCGAGGACATCCGGCACAAACGCCTGAACGTCAGCCACGCATTCCACACCTCGATCGTGGCCGCCGCCAGTGCGCCGTTGCGCGAGCTCCTCGCCAGCACCGACATTCAACTGCCGCGGATCCCGATCTACAGCAACGTGACCGCGCGCCCCTACCCGGACGAGATCGACGCCATCCGCGAACTCCTCTCGGTTCAACTCGCCAGACCCGTCCGTTTCGTCGAGATGATCGAGGACATGGCCGCCCACGGCGTCCCCGGCTTCGTCGAGGTCGGCGCGGGTCGCGTCCTCAGTGGGCTGGCGGCGGAAATCGTCGAGCAAACGCTCCCCGCCGTGCCCAGCTACCTGCCGGGCCAGGATGCGATCGGCACGCTGGCGCGCGTGTACGCGGTGCAGGAAAGCGTTGCC
>RFIY01000214.1 GCA_003695505.1 Candidatus Dadabacteria bacterium
ACGGAATCTGACGCACCGGACATCGAACCGGCGCAAGTCGTGAAAGGCGCGAACGGCGAGTTCCGCATCGAAGTCGCGCACCTGACAGACCGGGATCAGCTACGTTACGTCTCGGCAACGACGCTCGAAATCCTGGACGAAGCGCCATTGATTGCCCAGCTACACGCACGTCGATCCCGCAACGGCACGCCGCTGATCTGGTGGTTGCGCGGCCTGTCGGATCGATATGAAGTGGTACTGACCGAACCCGACAGCGACCGCCTCGCCCAATCCGTACTGATGCGGTCGCCGTCTCCACTACGGTCACTTGAAGTCGATATACAGCCGGACGGTCGTTTCTTTGTTACCGGCATTACAGAAACGATTGACGGCGGATCGGTCTATGTGCAGACCGACATTCCATGACGTGCGGGAAACCTGTTGACGGTTTCGCTAAACTGGTAAGGATGACCTTGACTTACCGAACAACAGCCGCGTGAACTCCGTCAGCCTTGCTGGTAGCCTTCAGGATCTCGGACTCAACGACATCCTGCAGATTCTTTCGTTGTCACGAAAGAGCGGAACGTTGCGTCTGCGCTACCGGGATCTGGGGCTGGAACTCTATGTGCTTCATGGCGGAATCGTCGCTGCCCGACCCCATCCATCCATTTCGACGCTCCACCGCTTTTTTACCGAGCGGGGGCTATTGGACGCGGCGCAGCAGGATCGCTTTATTCAGCTCCTGCGCGACAAAGACTTCGAGGCAGAGCCGTGGACCCCATTCTGGTCCAGTGTCTTCGGCAAACCCGCCGAAACCATCGCCGAATGGGCACGCGATTACATCTTGTGGCTTGTAACGCGAGCTGCGGCGTGGGACGAAGGCGAATTCAGTTTTGAACTCGATCCCGACGGCACGGCGCACAAAAAGTTGATTCGCGTACCGGTTTTCCCGTCTGTGGAACAACCGATTAGCGCCGAGTACATCGCCATCGAAGGCGCTCGCCTCGCGGATGAGAACGCAGCGAGCCGTAGTGGCCTCGACGCCGACGTCGGTGATCAAACCATTGCGGGCTACGGCATCGTCGCGGAAGCTGAGCGCGCCTCTGCCGATGCCGCTACGGCGCATATCCTGTTCGTTGATCCGAAACGCGAGACCGTCGAGCGCGTCGCTCAGTCTCTGCGTGACGCCGGTTTCCCGCATGTGGCGGTCGCATCTTCCGTCGATGGCGCGATTGAGACGATCGAGCGCGCGGCCGAAGCGCCGTGGACGGTGGTCTGCGAACTGGTCATGCCGAAGCGCGACCGTTCCGGCGTCTTGGGGGGCCTCGAAGTCGCGCAGGCACTTTCCGATCACGAACGCGTGCGCGCGACCTATCTGTGTACCGATCTCGTCAACGATGAGATCCGCAGTCAGGCCGATCAGGCCGGTGTTGCAGGTTTGATCATGCGCCCTGCGCGCAAGGCCTGGAAGACCAGCTTCGACGACGCGCTGCATCGCTACGTCGCCGCAATCAGCGAGGCGATTGGCGCGCCTCCAGAGAAATCGCCGGAAGCCGCCGCCGCGCTGGATGACATCAACGACGCTGATCGCTTCGAAATCAGTCTCGATGATCCACTGGCCGCTCTGCTCGACAGCGAGGATCTGCACCTGCCGGTACCGCAACCGAGAACAGATCGCGGTGTGCATCTTCTGCGGCAGATGATCGAAGAACTGGTCAATCCGAATGCAGAATCCGAGATCAGCCTGCTGATCCTCCGTTTTGCCGCGGACTTTTTTCAGCGTTCCATTTTGTTTGCGGTCAGTGGCAAAACCCTTGCCGGACTTGGCCAGACAGGCCTTTCGACAGAAAATGCCGACCGCATCGTGCGCGAGCTGCGCATTCCTGTCATCGAAAACACTGTTGTGTCGAGAGTCCTGTCTACCCGGCAAACCTATACAGGTGCGGTCGCTGGCGACCCACAGCTCGAGGCGATGCTGGAGCGCCTGGGCGGTCCGCATCCCACCGAGATCCTTCTGGCCCCTGTGTTGGCAGGTGACCGCATCGTTGCTATGCTGTACGCGGATCAGGTACCAACACAATCACGCATCGAGAATGTCGAGACTGTGGAAATTTTTCTGGCACAGGCGGGGCTTGCACTTGAACGGACGTATCTGATGAGACAACTGCGGCAGTCCGAAAGCGGTCAGTCCTGAGCTGATGGTGAAACATCTGGCGATCCTCGTGGTGGATGATTCCAGAGCGATGCGCGGCATGATTTCCGGCATCATTCATGGACGTTTCCTGGCGGACATTACGGAGTGCTCATCCGGGCTGGAAGCACTCAAAGTTATCCCCAACCAACGTTTTGACATCGTAATCACCGACATCAACATGCCAGACATCAACGGGTTTGAACTGATCCAGTTTCTGCGCTCCAATGACCGTTTCGCCGACCTCCCCCTCGTCGTGATCACGACGGAGTCCGCACCCGAAAAACGCCAGCGAGCACTGTCGGCCGGTGCGGATGCATACCTGACCAAACCTTTCCGGCCAGAGCAACTGATTGAGATCCTGGAGCGGCTTTCGCCGGTCACGGAGGAAACATGAGCGACGAGCATAGCTCAAAGGCGCTCAATGACT
>RFIY01000215.1 GCA_003695505.1 Candidatus Dadabacteria bacterium
CATCGTCGAGGCCGTGTTCGGCATCGGCACGGTGCGGTCGGATCACGAGTTCACGTTACGCAGCGGCATTCAGACGCGTGTCCAGACGTTGCATGTCCGCGCCGGCGAGGCCGTTGCCGCCAATGCACCGCTTGTCACGCTCGACACCGGGGCCGTGCTGCGCACACCCATTCGCGGCACGGTCACCCAGCGCTGGGTCGAACCAGGTGAAATGGTCATGCCCGGGCAGACGATGCTCCAGGTCCGCGATTTGCAGGCGCGCTACATCGAGCTGCTGCTCGACCAGGACAGCGCCCTGCGGATCCGCAAGGGCATGCCGGCGCGCGCGACGTTCGAGTCGTTGCGCGGCGAGGTCTCGACAGGCACCGTGACCGCGATCTACCCTTCGGCGGGCCAGTTCGTCGTCCGTCTTGATTTTGCTACCTTGCCCGAAGGCATTCTGCCAGACATGTCGGCCGATATTGCGATTGAAGTCGGCCGCCGCACGAATGTGCTGCAGGTTCCGGTGCGCGCACTGCACGATGGGCATGTGCGCGTGCTCCGGGACGGACGCTGGCGCAAGGTGCCCCTCAAAATTGGCGTTATCGACGGCCAATGGGCCGAAGTCGTCAGCGGGGACCTCAACGAGGGCGACCAGTTGCGGCTGGATTGAGCGATGTGGTTCCTTGCACTACGGCACCTGCGCTCTCGCCCGCTGCAAACCGGCCTGACCTTTCTGGGCATCGTCCTCGGCGGTACCGCCTATATCGTCTTTGCCGGCATGATGCTCGGTTTCCAGGGCGACCTGGTGCACCGGCTCCTCAGTCTCGACGCGCACATCCGTATTTCCGCCAGAGAAGCGCCGATCAAACCGGAGCAGTTTTCAGGCGTATTCGGGCAGGCGCAACTGCTCGACTGGAAACGCCCTCCGACCGGACTGCATGGCAATCGTTATCTGAGCAACGTCGCCGGCTGGCGAACCGTGCTCGACAATGAGCCTCACGTCGTCGCCTGGGCCGAGCAACTCGTCCGGCCGGCGCTGATCCGCAACGGCCAGCACGAACGCAACGTCACCCTGATCGGCATCGAACCCGACCGCCAGGAACGGGTCACCAATCTGGAATCGTTCGTCATCCACGGCAGCACGACGGAACTCGATCGCGCCCCCGGCCTGATCATGATCGGCCGCCCGCTGCTCGAGCGCATCGGGGCCGCACCAGGTGAATTTGTCGATGTCGTCGCGCCGAATGGCAAGAAGATGCGCATGAAGGTCATCGCCGTGTTTCAATCCGGCACGCAGGGCTTCGACGACAGTGTTGTCTATACGTCGATCACCACCGTCCAGGGGCTCTATCAGCGCAGCGGCGAAATTTCGGACATCGTCGTTCGCACCGATGACCCGGCGGATGCCTCGGCCATCGCACACGATCTGCGGCGCCTTTCGACCGACAAGGTCGAGGGATGGCAGGAAGCGCATGACGAAGTCATGTCGGTTTTCATGATGCAAAACATCGTCCGCAACACGGTCGTCTTCATCATCGTGCTGGTCGTCGCCGTCGGCATTTTCAACATCCTCAACATGTCGGTGACACACAAACGGCGCGACCTGGCGATTCTGCGCGCGATGGGGTTCGACGGCGCGGAGACCGCGCGCCTGTTTCTGTGGCAGGGTCTGTTGCTCGGTGGCTTCGGCGCCGTGTTTGCACTGATCGCGGGCTATGTCGGCCTGCATTACATCGACCAGATCGAGATCACGACGCCGTTTACTTCGGGCACGATGACCGTGGCCTGGGACCCGGCCATTTTCGCGCGCGGTGCGCTACTCTCCTTTGGCGCTTCGGTCATCGCCTCGTGGTTTCCGGCGCGGGCCGCCGCCCGGATGACGCCGATCGACATCATCCGGTCAACGATATGACGGCAGATACACCGATCCTGACCGCGCGCGGCATCACGAAGACGTTCGGCCAGCCGCCCCAGCCGGTGCTGCACGGCATCGACCTCGACGTCGCGCGCGGCGAGCTGCTCGCACTGACCGGCAAGTCGGGTTCCGGAAAATCGACGCTGCTGTACATCATCAGTACGCTGGACCTGCCGACGACAGGCGATGTCCGTCTGCTCGACGTCAACCCGCTGGAACTCAACGACCGCGAGCTGCACCGCCTGCGCAACCGGCATATCGGCTTCGTTTTTCAGTTTCACTATCTTCTGCCGGAGCTGACAGGACTCGAGAACGTGTTGATGCCGGCAAGGAAAGAAAAAGAGGAGACTGCGCGCCAGGCGCATGCGCGCGAACTGCTGGAGACATTCGGCGTCGCGCACTGTGCCGACAAACGGCCCGGCCAGATGTCCGGCGGAGAGCAGCAGCGCGTCGCGATCGCACGGGCGCTCGTGATGGAGCCCGACATCGTCTTTGCCGATGAGCCCACCGGCAATCTCGACTCCGAAAATTCGGAGATCGTCATGTCGATCTTCGAACGCATCAACCGCGAACAGGGCACGACGGTCGTTTACATCACGCACGATCCCGATCTGGCCGCGCGCGGTCGCCGCCGCGTCGTCGTGCACGACGGCAGGATCATCGCTGA
>RFIY01000216.1 GCA_003695505.1 Candidatus Dadabacteria bacterium
GGTGCCGTACTGTTCCACGGGTAGAGTGGCAGGGCGAGGTTGCGCGGGTCACCGCCTGATTCGGTCGCCTGGCCAATGCCCAGTTCATCGCCGTACAGCAGGAGGGGGGTCTGTGGCGACGTTAACAGCACCGTCATCATCAGCCGCGTCGCCACATCCAGATTACCGTGCGTGGCGGATGCTCGCGGCAGATCGGGCAGTCCGCTCGCCGCGGCGACGGCGTTGCCGCCCTGTGTAATCAAAGTCTGCCAGAGGTCGCCAACCAGATCTTCGGCCGTCAGGTTGTGCAGTGTCACGGTCAGGTCGGGGTCGATGACCAGGTCGGCGCGCCCCTCGGCGACATAGGCCAGGGCTCGCGCAGACTGGCCGAGTGGGGTACGGTCGGGCAGGTGATCGCTGACGATCAGCGCACGCCGAGGATCTTCCTTGACCACCGCGCGGAGCTGTTCGAGCAGCTTCAGCGACGCGGGTGTGTTCTCGCAGTCGCCGCCGTCTTCGATCCAGGCCCAGGCGTACGGAAAATAGAGTCCATCGACGCCGAGGTCGAGCCAGTAGCGGATGGCTGTCGTGATCGCCGTGACGACCGGTGGCCAGGTCAGATCGAGGTCGACGGTCGTCGAGGCAAAGCGATGATACCAGGTGCGTCCGTTGCGTTCGGTCCAGCGGTCACTGCCGTAGATATTGGGCGTTGCCAGCGGGATGTCATCGCAGGCAGCGGTTGCACCACCGCGGTACCACTTGCCGGCTTCGCCACTGGTTGCGGCCAGAGCCGCCTGAAACCAGGGATGGTCGATTTCGGTATGGTTGATCGGCAGCGTCACGACGACCTTGAGGTCGCGATCGTGCGCGGCATCGAGCAGTGCGCGAAACGCGGCCTCTCCACCGAGTTCGCCGGCCACCGTCGTGAACGCAGACAGCGCCCGCCGCCCGTCGCGGCCGGCCGTGGGTGCGACCGGGTCGAGCAGTAGTGTGCCGACGTGCTGTGTGGTTACCGCATCGAGCGCATCGGTCAGCCCCGCCAGATCACCAAGACCGTCACCGTCGCTGTCGCGAAAGCGGTCTACCGCAACGGCGTAGATCGTCCTTGTCCGAACCCAGCTCGCATCGGACGCATCGGTCCCCGGGAGCGGCGCAAGCGCGTACAGATCGGGTGTTGTGTCCATTGGGTCGGACGAGCTGCTGCAGGCTGCCGCGGCCAGGAGCAGCGGCGCGATCATCCAGTTGTACAAGCGCATGCCGACAGTGTAGCCGCTGCGCCGTTGACCAACAACGGCGGCAGAAGTACGCCTTGCCAAGAGTGACCGCCGTGCGATGGCCACGCTGCGGACGCCGCTTGCGGGTGTGTTCAAGATTCAAGACCCGACCCCTTTGCAGGCGCGGTTTGCGCGCTCCGCAAGGTGTCGGGTGGCGTGTCGTTGACGACCGTTGGTCGTCAGATCTGCACTGGGGTCAGCCGGACCACGCGCCGGTCAGCGTCGCCAGGTGCATGGTCTGCACGGCTTTCTCGCGCAGGTCGCGATAGACGCGGGTGACGCTGGCGACATATGGCCCGTTCGGGCGCCAGCCGCGTGCGACCCGGCGCTTGAGCAGTGTCGGGCCCATGTTGTAGGCGGCGAGGGCAAGATGCAGATCGCCATCGAACAGGTCGAGCAGTTCACGCAGGTAGGCGGTACCGATTTCGATGTTGCGCATCGGATCCTGCAGGGTGCGCCAGCCGTTCCAGGCGATCTCATGGCGCCGCGCGATATCTTTGCCGACATACGGCAGCACCTGCATCAGGCCGACGGCACCGGCGTAGCTGATCGCCTTCGGGTCGAAATTGGATTCGATGCGAACCACCGAAGCCACGAGCCAGGGATCTAGGTTCTGGCGGTGCGCTTCGGTCACGATCTTGCGCACGATCGCCTGATTGCGCCGCGCATCGAAGCCGGGTTGCGTCTGGCGAAGGTGCTCGAGCAGCGCCCGCGTTTCACGCTCGATCTGCTCGAGCCAGGCAGACCGGTGCGCAAGCTCGACCCGTGCCGTGACCTGAACCGCTGAGACAGGCTCGGTATCGGGGGTGACGAGCGAGCCGCAGGACACGCTCAACGGTAGCGTGATCAGGAGGCCGAGGATCGTCGCCGTGTGCGGCGTGGCTTTTCTGGGAGTGGTTCGGGCCATGGCTGGTCCTTTGGGTGGGCCTCTAAGGCCTTGACTTGTCGTTCGATCGCGTCGAGCCGATTGGCCAGGCGATCAACGGACGCTGCGAGTTCTTCAATCTGCTCGACCGACGGAATGCCGGTCCAGCCGAACAACGCGGACAGATTCTGTTGCATACGCCGCTCGAAGCGATCGGCGATTTCGTCGACCGTCTCTTCGTAGCGGCGGCCGATGTCACGGGGCAGCTCCGCGAGTGCGTCGATCGCCTGTTGGACGACCTCCAGAAACGCGGTGCGGAACTCCTGCAGCCCCTGACCGAGGGGATGTGGTTTCGCTTCCATATATTCCTATTGTAACACATTGCGTCAAAAATGCACGTTTCATAACGCATGCGGTCAGTCCTGGGCGCGGATCCACCTGCGGACGATATCGGCGCCCTGACCAGCGAGTTGAGTGTTCGCGGTACACTGTTGCAGTGATGCAGACACTTCGCGACAGCAATCTGGAACGCCTCGGCAATCAGGTCTTTGACGTACTCGTCATTGGCGCGGGGATCAACGGTGCGGTCTCGGCCGCCGCGCTGGGCGGCAAGGGTGCGCACGTCGCCCTGATCGACAAGGGGGACTTCGCTTCGTTTACCAGTCAGTCGTCGTCGAACCTGGCCTGGGGCGGCATCAAGTATCTCGAATCCTACGAATTCGGCCTGGTCCGCAAGCTCTGCCTGTCGCGTAATCATCTGATGCGCAGCTATCCGTCGACGGTGCAGGAAATCCGTTTTCTCGCGACGATCGACAAAGGGTTTCGGCATCATCCGCGGACGCTGTTCGCCGGAACGTGGCTGTACTGGTTCATGGGCAACGGGTTCACGCGCACGCCACGCTATTTGTCGGCGGACCGGATCGAATCGGTGGAGCCGATCATCAACACGACAAACGCAGCGGGCGGCGTCGAATATTCCGACGCGTTTCTGCACGACAACGATGCTCGCTTCGTGTTTCTGTTCGTACGCCGTGCGATGAACTCCGGCTGTGCCGCGGCGAATTATGTCGAAGCTCACGCAGCGGAACGACGCCAGGGACTCTGGCACGTCGAGGCGCGGGACCGCGAAACCGGCCGCGACCTGACGATTCGTGCGCGCGCGGTCGTCAATGCGACCGGTCCGTTCGTGGATCTGTTCAATCAGATTGTCGGGCAGCAGACCAGGGCGCACCACGTCTTTTCGAAGGGCATTCATCTGATGGTCGATCGGTTGACACCGCACCGGCGCGTCCTGACGTTTTTCGCCGATGACGGGCGCCTGTTTTTTTGCGATTCCGATGGGGCCGCGCACCTGCATCGGCACGACCGATACGCGTGTGCCTTCGCCATATGCGCATGTGACGGACGAGGA
>RFIY01000217.1 GCA_003695505.1 Candidatus Dadabacteria bacterium
CGTCATTCAGGTACATCTGCAGTGGGTCGTCAAGCTTTTCGCCCAGCGCGAATGCGGTGGACGGCGTCGTCGGTGTCAACAATACGTCGACATCGCCAAACGCGCGCTCCATGTCCTGGCGCATCAGGGTGCGAATCCGCTGTGCGCGCGCGTAATATGCATCGTAGTAGCCACTGGAAAGGGTGAAGGTACCCAACATGATGCGTCGTTTGACTTCCGCGCCGAAACCCTCGCTGCGGGATTGCGTGTACACGCTGGCCAGGTCGCCGGCATCCGCACGGTGGCCATAGCGGATGCCATCGTAGCGGGCGAGATTGCTGGACGCCTCGGCCGAGGTCAGCACATAGTAGGTCGCAATCGCATACGGCGTATGCGGTAGCGAAACGGAGGTCACGGTGGCGCCCAGTTCGCGCTCGGCCCAGTCGCGGAACGCATCAAGGCGAGCACGAATCGATGGCGCGACCGCATCGGACATATACTCCTGCGGTATACCGATCCGCAGGTCGGACGGACGGTCGGGTTGCGGGCGAAACGGTGGTACGGGGTGGTCGACGCTGGTGGCGTCGCGCGGATCCTTGCCCGCGATGATCGACAGCAGCAGCTCGCAATCTTCGGCGCTCGTTGCCATCGGACCGATCTGATCGAGGCTGCTCGAAAACGCAACCAGACCCCAGCGACTGACTCGTCCATATGTCGGTTTCAGACCGGTGATGCCGCAGAGCGCGGCGGGTTGCCGAATGCTGCCTCCGGTGTCCGAACCGAGCGTCGCGATGACCGAACGCGATGCGACGGCTGCCGCGGATCCACCGCTGGAGCCGCCGGGCACACGGGCGGTGTCCCACGGATTGCGCACCGGCCCGAACCAGCTCGTCTCGTTCGAGCTGCCCATTGCGAACTCATCCATATTGAGTTTTCCGTAGAACACCGCGCCAGCGTTGCGCAGTCGCGCCGTCACTGTCGCATCGAACGGTGGGCGATATGTGGCCAGCATGCGGGACGCGCAGGTCGTCGGGAAACCGTCGACGTGCAGGTTGTCCTTCAGACCCAGCGGCACGCCGGCCAAGGGCTTTTCGCCGAGCGGTTCACCGCGCTTGAGCGTATCGCGGGCACGGTCAAAATCAACCGTGATCCAGGTGTTCAGCGCCGGCTGGACGGTCTCGTGCCACTGCGCCAGCACGTCAACCAGTTCGAGCGGGTTCAGCGCGCCGCTGCTGATCGCATCCGCGCTGGCGCGCAGACCGGATTTCAGGAGTTCGGGTACGGCCGTCATTCGTTTGCCTCGATCACTTTGGGGACGCGCACCTGACGCTCCTGGTGATCTGGTGCCTGTTCGATCAGGTCGTCTGCCCTTGCAAACGGTTCAGCAATGTCCTCCCGCAGGGGCATTTGTGTGACAAACGGGTGGAGCGTGGGCGGGACATCGGTCGTGTTGACTTCGGCGAGCTGGTCGACGTAATCGAGAATCTTTTGCAGGTCATTTCGCAGGTTGGCCTGTTCATCGGCCGTGAGTGCGAGACGGGCCAGCGCCGCGATCTGGCCGATCAGGGCATCATCGATCTGCATGGTTCGTCACCTGTGGTCATACGGGTTGGGATCTGAAATTTCCGTGCGGCTTCGGTCCGGTCCCTGGCAGAGGCCACTGGCGGATCGCCGCAACGATCGACAGAGCAAACATTGTAACCGAGTATCGGCTCTGGTCGGCCTCGGAGGGGTCGATTGGGAATATCTGCGACAAGCCGGTAATATGGTTGCAGTTTGCTGACGGCGGCTGCGGGGAATGCGAAGGCCTCGCAGGACTGCCGACGTAGGAAACAGCTGGTTGGAGTGCGCTTGACTGATCTTGTGCTGTCGGATCCCGTGGCCGTTCGGAAGCGGCGGGGTACGGGCGTGAACCGCCTGTTGCAACTCGTGTTTGCAGCAGCGTTTGTTTGCGCGTGCCCGATCCATGTTTCGGCCCAGGTTGATCCTGCCGACGCGATACTGGGCGGTGACCCGGCCGATACGGTTCTCGACCAGGATCCCGCCGACTCTGTTCTCGAAGACGCTGGCAAGTCGGACGAGAAGCCGGCAAAGAAGCGACGGCGCCGTGGGCGCTCAAAACAGGATGAAGTTCCGGACTACGTTGAACAGTGGGAAGAACCGCCAGCAGGCGACAAGCCCACGCCCGAATCCACCGCGCCACTGAAGCCGCTGGCCCCGTTGGGATCTTCCGCGACCAGACCCGCGGACGAAGCCGCACCGGCTTCCGAGCCGGCTCCCGAGTCGGCGCCACCGTCACAAGCAGATAAAACGCCAGCCGCAGCCGGCGTGACGCCACCTGCCGTACCCGGCGACAACCGTAAGCCAGTACCGGTTGCCGCGACGGCACCAACGCCGCCGCCGGAACCGCAGCAGGTGCCGCCGGCGGTCACATCCGTTGCGGCGCCACCGCCACCGGTGACTTCCGCTGCCGAGACACCCCCTCCGCCACCGGTTGCCGCGACGAGTGCCGCGCCGCCTCCGGCGGTGCTTGATGCACCACCTCCGCCGCCGGTCGCGGCGACGGGCGAGGCGCCGGCTCCGGACGTCGCGGATCAGGTTCTTGCCGAAGCCGCGACCGCGGCTGCAACCGAAACGACGAGCGGCTACGAGGAGTTGCGCCGTACCATCGATGCGAGTGTTCAGGTTTATGCGCTTGAAGATGTTGGTGAACTCAAGGACGGCCTGCTGATTCGCCGGGGCCGTAAAGGAGCCCGTGGGGCGCCATCGTTGCAGGGGTATACAGGTGTATTTCGCGCGATCAGTGCAGACCCACTGGTCAAAAACAGTTTCCGATTTGGTACGCATCTTGGGTTTTACCGCGTGCGCAGCGGGTGGGATGACACCGAACAAAGCCATATCGACGCACTTGGCTTTTTCGCATACAGCGTGCGCAACGATCTGGAATTGCGCGTCGCGGCTTCTGCGGTCGGACATCACACCGGCCTGATTCGACGTGCGGGTACTGATGCACTGTTTCAGACCCTTGGCGACCTGTCACTCGGTGGAAAATACGTCTATCAGGTGCTGCCGTATCTCGGTGTCGTCGGCATGCTGGATCTGCGTTTCCTGACCCAGGTCGGATCCTTCCTGGTCGAGCCGTCCGCGACGAGCATGAGTCTGGTTGCCGGTGCCACGTTGAACCTCGAAAAGACCGACTGGTTCAAGCGTCGTCTGCCACTGCGCATCCATGCAAATCTGGGCTATAACCTCGACAACTCCGGCAAGTTGCTGAACAAGGTCGACGTCCCGAACGCATCCACATTCGGCGGTTTTGGCCTGTCTGCGGGTGATGAAATCCCGTTCGTTGTCGCGGCTGAATACCTGATTGAACCCTGGGCAGCATACTTCGAGTACAGTGCGGATCCCGTCGTGCGTCAGCGGATTGATGCCACCGCGCTCGCGCGCCGACCATCCTATCTGCGCAGTCCGCATCGCATGACATTTGGCGGGCGCTGGAATCCGATCGAAAATCTCACGCTCGATCTCGCGATGGATCTGGCGGCGGGTATGAACAAACCGCTGCCCCTGTACAATCGTCCGGAGCCGCCGGGGCCGCCATATACGCTGCACATGGGGTTCAGTTACGAATGGAATCCGATCGGTATCGAAGTGATCGATCTTCGCGGCGGCGTTGCCGGGCTCGTGGTTGACGCGGAAACCGGTGAACCGCTTGGCGGCGCAACGATCGAGTACCTGGATCGTGACGACTACAATCCGCAGGTCGCCGACCCGCAGACCGGCTATTTCGAGACGTACAAATTGCCTCCGGGCGAGATTCTGCTGCGGGTGACCGTCGAAGGTTATGAGCCCGCGATCGTCAATCCTGAAATTCCGCAGCGACAGGTTGTCGAGCAAAAAATCTTCCTGCGCAAGCCCGATCAGGCACTTGGAGCCGTCGGTGCACTCGTCGGGCAGGTCATCGACGAATCCGGCGCGCCGGTGACGGCCGTGCTCAAGTTCCTGAATGCCGATGTGGAGCCCGTTTACACATCCAAGGAGGATGGCAGCTTCGTCAAGATCTTGCCGGAAGGCGATTACGAGGTCGAAGTTGCCGCCGAGGGGTACGAGAGCAAAACCTATCAGGTGCCGATCATCGCAAAAAAGAAGACCCGGGTGACGTTCCAGCTCGTCAGCGGCACGATGCTCGGCGCATTGTCCGGTCGCGTCGTCGATGAAAAAGGGCGCCCGCTGCAGGCAACGATTGTCTTTCTCGATGCGCAGATCGATCCCTTGCAGACGGATGCCACCGGCAATTTCGTCAAGGTGCTGCCGCCAGGCAACTGGCAGATCGAAGTCCGGGCGCGCGGCTATGTGACGCAACAGTATGAGGTGCCGATCCAGAAAGGCCGTAAGACGGTCGTCGATGTGACCCTGAAAGAGGAGCAGTCGATCGGCGCGTTTGCTGGCAAGGTGCTCGATGAAGAGGGGCGCCCCGTGCCTGCCGTGATCCATTTCGACAATGCCGATGTGCCGCCCGTACCGGTTGATCCATCGACGGGCAGGTTCGCTGTGCTGCTCAAGGCTGGCACCTACGACATTCGAATCCAGGCTCCGGATTACGCGCCGATTACAGGGGTGTCGATTCCGGTGCTGCGCGGCAAAAAGACGGTGCAGGAATTCCGCATGGAGTCGTATGTGCCGACCGAAACCATGCTGGCGCGTCTTGAAGGCAACAAGATCGTGACGCTGCAGCGTGTCGCATTCGAGCCCGGAACGACGATGCTCAAAGAGACGGCTTATCCAGTCCTGGAGTCGGTCGCCAAATTGCTGCTGGCTCAGCCGCGCAACAAGCGGCTGCGGATCACCGTGCACACCCATAACCTTGGCCCGGCTGATGCGAACCTCCGGCTCAGTCAGGAGCGAGCCGATAAAATTCGTGACTACCTCGTCAGTCTCGGCGTGCCCGTTGGGCGGATCGAGGCCGTTGGGCGCGGAGAAGAAGAGCCGATTGCGGACAATTCGACGCCAGAGGGCCGACGCAAGAACGAGCGCGTAGAATTCGCGCTCAAGTAGCACACGCGAGCCGGTTATCGTTCCGGTTCGGGTATAATTTTTGATTCGAACCAGAACCGAACTCCGCTTTGCGGCGGAATTCGGCCATGCATCAGGAGAGATAAAAGCATGTATGACACCAGTGACTTTCGCGGCGGACTAAAAATCCTGATCGACGGTGCGCCCTGGGAAGTGATCGAGTTCCTGCACGTCAAGCCCGGCAAGGGGGCCGCATTCGTGCGCGCCAAAGTGCGCAACCTGTTGACCGGCGCCGTCGTCGAAAAAAAATTTCGTGCCGGCGAAAAGTTCGGGCAGCCTGATCTGGTCTACAAGAAGATGCAATACCTGTACGAAGATAACGGCTTCGTCTTCATGGATCTCGAAACCTATGATCAGGTGACCTTCAGCGAAGAACAGGTTGGGGATGCGCGGCGCTATCTCAAAGAGAACGAAAACGTCGACGTCGTCTTTTTCGAGGGACGCCCGATTACCGTATCGGTGGCGAATCATATAGTCCTGCAGATCACCGAAACCGACCCGGGGGTGAAAGGCGATACGGTCAGCGGCGGCACGAAGCCTGCAACGCTCGAAACGGGTGCGGTTGTGCAGGTGCCGCTGTTTCTCAAGGAGGGGGATTACATCAAGGTCGATACCCGCACCGATGCCTATATCGAGCGCGTTTCCGGGCCGGATGCAGGGTGATGATACGCGGTCGTCAGGCTGGGGGCCGCAAGGCGCGAATCGCTCGGAGTGTCGCTGTTGACGGGGCGGGATCGTTTGCCATACCATGTGAGCGGGCCAGATCTGGCGAAAATCCGGACTCGTTGGGAGTACGGGACGCCAACGTCGTGTTGCAGTGAGGTTGAATGGCCAAGGTTGATCGCAACAAGTTGCTCGCCGCCGCGCAGAAGTTGATTCAGCGTGGCGACCTGGCCAAGGCCGTCCAGCAATACGAGAAGCTGCTGGAAGCCTATCCGAAGGATGTCCAGTCCCTGTTGCGGCTGGCCGGATTGTACATTCGGGTCGACCGGTCCGATGATGCCATTTCATCTTATATGGCCGCCGGGCACCAGTATGCGGAAACCGGTTTCTATCAGAAGGCGGTGGCGGCGTACAAACAGGCGCTTCAGCTTCGCGAAAATGACGCCGAATTGCAGAAGCAGCTCGGTGCGCTGTACCAGAAAATGGGTTTGAAAAGCCCTGCGGTCGAGCATTACACGAATGCGGCACAACTGTTTGGCCAGCAGGGGCAGTACGAGCAGTCGATCGAAATCATGCGCGCCGTGCTCGACCTGGAGCCCGACCGTCCAGATCTCAAGGCACGGTATGGCGAGTACCTGTACCAGGCGGGACATCGTGAAGACGCGATCGGGGTCTTTCGTGGGCTGGTCGAGATCCTCAAGGTGGAAGGTCAATGGGAGGATCTGGCGCGGTTCTACGAGCGCATTTTGCAGATCAGTCCGGACGATGCCGAAATCGGACTTGATCTGGCGCGGACCTATCTGCGCCTCGGACTCGCTCCCAAAGCATTGCAGCGGCTGAAATCCTTGTTCGAACATGGCGTTCGAGGCGCCGAGGTCTTCGACCTCCTGGCGCGTGCCTATGTGCTGCTTGGGAAAAATGACAAGGCTGTCAGTGCCTACCTCGAAAAAGTCAAGCGGCTGGACAAGGCCGCCGACGCGGAAGAAATTGAAAAGACGTACCGCCGTATCCTCGAGATCGACCCGACCAACGAAACGGCGTTGATGTCGCTCGGCGAAGGCGACGACGAGTCCGAGATTCTGCATGTGGTTGAGGAAGATGCGTCCCGGCAAAAAGAAACCGTCGTGGAGGTCGTCGCGATCGAGGACGAGGGGGCCGAACCTCTGCTGTTGCAGGATGATGGTGCATCGTCCGCGCAGGACAGCCAGTTCAGCGAGATTCTGCAGGAAGCTAGCGTCTACATACGTTATGGAATTCGTGCCAAGGCGCTGCGAAAGCTCGAGCAGATTCTGGCTCGCGATCCGCAGAATCTTGCCGCGCTCAAGAAACGCGTCGAAGTGTATCGGGAATCCGAACCATCGCGCGCGATTCCCGATCTGATTCGTCTGTCGGAGATCTACGAAGGTCTCGGCAATCTCGATGCCGCTGAACGCTTTCTCGAAGAAGCACGGCGGATCGATGCAAATCACCCGGCGCTGCGTGAGTATCTCGGGCTGGATGCGGCGGATGATGCGGTGCTGGGCGCCCAGGATTCAGGATCCGCGCCGGTTGCCGAAGTTGTCTTTGCAACCGAGGAGCCACAGGCTGCCGCGGAGGAAAGCCAGCCGGTATTTCCGGACGCGGATGAATTCGTTACGCAAACGGTCGTCGAGGATGAACTGGATATTGAGCTCGATGTTGACGAAGACTTCGGAGAAGTCCCTGTCGACGTCGAACTGGAGGCCGAGGCGCCTGCGGCGGAATGGGCCGACGAGCTCGAACAGGCCGGCTTCTTTCTGGAGACAGGTCTCGAGGACGAAGCACGAAAGATCCTGGCGGATCTGCGGGCACGATTTGGTGATCAGGACGCCTTTGCGCCGCTGATCGCGAGACTGGGTGAGGCGGCAACGGCTGACGACGCATCTGCGGGCGAGGCCGCGGCGGCGGCGCCAGACGACAGCGGAACGTCGGCGATCTTCGATATCGCACGAGAGCTCGAAGAAGAGCTTGATTTCGAGGAGGTCGCAGACGTTTCTCCGGGCGCCGAAGACGTGCCGACATTCGAGGAAATCTTCGACGCATTCAAGAAAGGCGTCAAGGAACAGCTCGATGACGATGACGCGAATGCCCATTACGACCTGGGTATCGCGTATATGGAGATGGGTTTGATGGACGAGGCGCTCGCCGAATTCGAACTCGTATTGCGTAACGAAAAAATGGCTGCCGATGCGTACAACATGATGGCCATAACCCTGACACGCAAGGGCGATCTCGAGGCGGCCGTCGAGAAGTACCGTGCGGGGCTGGCGCTGGAGAATCTGGACGAGGCCATCGCGCTGAACATGAACTACGAAGCAGCGATGCTTCTGGAGCAGCTTGAGCGCTATAAAGAGGCGTTGCTGCACTACAAGAACGTCGTGCAGATGGATCGCGATTACCGCGATGTCGGCGAATGTTTGAAACGAATGAGGGAAAAAATCCAGG
Source organism: Candidatus Dadabacteria bacterium (assembly GCA_003695505.1). Lineage (GTDB taxonomy): Bacteria > J088 > J088 > J088 > J088 > J088. Next base: position 8,179 of record RFIY01000217.1, read on the forward strand.
CCATCAAGTCGGGGGCCGCGACGGCCGCCTGACCAGCACAACACGACCGGGACGAGAAACACCATGAATTACGTCGATTTTTTTGGCTTTTCCCACGAGCCATTCGCACTGGGTCCATCCGTGCGTGGCTTTTACAACAGCGCGCGGCACAGCGCCGTCCTGCGCGAATTGACGCAGCCTGCTGCCGATTCCGCACTGTTCATCTTGCGTGGTAGCCGTGGAACCGGACGGACAACGGTCGCGTTGCAGTTCCTGGATCAGTTGTCGCCGGAAATCTATGGCCGTGTCTATGTGGATGCGGGTGTGGTTGAACAGGCACTGGTTGGTGCGATTCGCGTACAGTGCGGTGAACCCGCGGAGGGCGGGTTGGACGACCTGATCGGTGACGATCGTTACGAGCAGTTGGCGATCGTTGTCGACCATGCAGATGAGGTGGATCTGGAATCGTTGCAGGCCGGTGTTCCTGCTGGCGTGATTGTCGCGATTGTCGAGGCGGACTTCGATGCGTCTGGTCTCCAGAATGCGACCGTGCTGGAACTCGCACCGCTCAATGCGCGCGGGGCTGGCAAGTATATCCAGGATCGCCTGGTCCGGGCCGGCGGCAGTCGGGATCTGTTTTCGCGCAAGATTCTGTCGCGGATCTACGAACTCAGTGGAGGCATCCCGGCGCGAATCAATGAGCTTTGTACGCTGCTCCTTGTCGGGGCCGCACACGCCGGCGCTGAAACGATCGGTGACGAGTTTCTTGCGCTGTTGCCAGAAGTCGAAACATCCGCTGATGTCGAATCGGCGATGGAGCACCTCGACGAGGCGACCATGGATCTGGCCGCCTCGGAGACGGTCGACGAGGCATCTCAGTCAGAATCCGCTACCGATGCCGGCGTGGATGAGGGGGGACTGGACGAAGCGGTCACGGGTTCGCTTGAGGCCGATGTTACAGACGCATCAGATGAATTTGCCGGCGATGCCGGCCGCGATGATTCGTCGGAGGAATCGGCAATCTCCCCGGGCGGCGATGACGCGGACCTTGAGACATTGATGGCGGATCTGGAGGGCGGTGCAGCAGCAGATGCCGAAGATGCGCTTGCAGGTGCACCAGCGGATGACGCGGCCGCGCTGGACCTGGAGATCGAACAGCAGCTTGGCGACGCTGCCGTCGAAGGCGACGATGATCTGGCGCTCGAGGAGCTGATCGGCGCCGCTGAATCGGGCGGCGAGCCGGAGGACGCCGATGAGGTGGATGATCTGCTTGGTGAGCTCGACGCAGCCATTCAGATGCCTGACGAGGCGGACGCGGCCGACGGCGGAGATGTTGACCTGGATGCCATGCTCAACGAACTCGATCGCGACGTTGAGGAAGATGCCGTCGGAAATGCAGAGGACGCGGGCGTCGATCTTGACGCAATGTTGAACGAATTCGAGTCCGAAGAGGTCAAGCAATCGCAGGAAGACATCAGCGCCGCGGCAGGTCGGGACGATGCCGATCTCGACGCGCTGATGGCGGACCTGGAAAGTGCCGAATCTTCGGCAGAGGCCGGGGATGACGAAGACCTCGATGCACTGATGGCAGATCTGGAAAGCGCCGAATCCTCGGAAGGGTCCGCGGAAGAGGAAGACCTCGACGCCCTGATGGCGGATCTGGAGAGTGCCGAATCCTCGGAAGGTGCCGGGGAAGAGGCGGATCTCGACGCGCTGATGGCGGATCTGGAAGGTGCCGAATCCTCGGAAGGTGCCGGGGAAGAAGAAGACCTCGACGCGCTGATGGCGGATCTCGAAAGTAGTGACAGCAGCGTCTCCGACGCCGGAGAGGAAGATCTCGACATTGACACGCTGCTCGGCGAACTCGAGGCGGATGAATCCGCCGACGCATCTGGCGGGCAGGCCGCCAGTGACGACGACGATCTTGATGCACTACTCGATGGACTCGAAGCTCGTCAGGACAGCTCGCGCACGGACGATGACGATGATCTCGACGATCTGCTCAGTCAGATCGATCAGTTGCAGGACGGATAGCAGGCGTGCCCGGTGATCCGCATGCGAGGTGCGCTGTCGAACGTCAGCCGTCCGACAGCCGAGCCGTTCGTTCGCTGTCGCGCCCGTGCCCGCGCTGTGGTCAGCCGGCGCTCCTGACCGCCGACAACCCCGCGCGACCATTTTGTTGCGACCGCTGCAAGAAAGTCGATCTTGGTGAATGGCTTCTGGAGTCTATACGCATACCGGATTCGGATGCTACGGGGGCCGTCGCAGGCGACGAGGAATCCGGTTCGCGCTAAACTGCCAGATCTGTGGAACCGCTTGCGCCGGCCCTGACCGGGCGGAATCCTGATGCGACGATTCTTGCTGTCGTTGATCGCGCTGCTGATTGCCACCGTGCTGCTGGTTACCTGGATTGCATCTCAGGAGCGCGTTCAGGATGCGCTAGGTCAGCTTGCATCTCACATCGCGACAACCATCCTCGGCCGGCCAGTTCAGGTTGGCTGGATCGCCTGGGAGCCACTGAGCGGCTCTTTTAGCGCCGGCGACCTTGCGATTCTTGGGGACGACGGTGACCTGCTCGTCGGTGTGGATTACATTTCCGCCGCCATTCGTTGGGGCGCGATTGCACCGGGAAACGTCGATTTTCGCGAAATCGACGTCTATGGCCTGCGTTCGAATCTCGAAGTCGATGCCGACGGGCTGCTGCATCCACTCCTGGAGCTGACGACACCGACGGAGGTGACTCAGGCGGTGTCCGTTTTGCCGGACTGGTTGCGTCATCTGTTGCGCGACAGTGATCGGAAGCCATTGAGAGTCAATGTTGACACCGTGCGACTCGAGGATGCCTCGCTCCGTTTTGCCATGCAAATTCCAGACATGGAAGCCCGCGCGGGCGATCTGGACGCCGTGATCGAATTCGAGGACGGACGTCCCCGGTCCTTTTCACTGGAGATTCGCAACGGCTATTACCGTATTCTTGACTGGTCCTATGATGATGTGCAAATGATCGGCGGTGGGGTGGTTCGCGCGGATGGACTCTTCTTTCGTGACCTCGATGTCCAGATCGGTACCCCGGCCATCGACGCGAACGTCAATCTCGACATTCCGTTTGGGGGCGCTGGCGCGGAACCGCTGGTCTCGATCGACGCTGAAGCGCAGCTTGACCTGTCGCTGGTCAATCTGCACTACACGCCCATTCCGACATTTCTCGGCACGGCTGATGCCGGCGTCGACATCGCGATCTGGGAAGATCGTGGCATCGAGATGACCGGGCGTCTGACCGCCGATCGGATGTTGATGCAGGGGGGCATTGTTTCCGACCTGGCGATTGATCTGTTCCTGGATGGTGATCATATCGAATTCCCGTCCATTCGCGCGCATCTGAGCCCCGGCGGAGCGCTGAGTGGGACGGGTACCGTAAACTGGCATCCAGATGTCGAACTGGCTTTTGCAGTTCAGACATCGGATGTCGTCGACGACTGGGGGCGCGCATTTGGTGGCCCGCTGCCGCTAGCTCCGGTGGGAAGACAATCCGGCAAGACGGTATTCACCATGGACTTCGATCCTGACTGGGCGCTGCATCTGCGGTCGGCCGGTTTGATGGCGTTGCAGCATTTTGAATTGCTTCCGGGATCGCCAACGGACGGAGCCGATGTGCGCTATCGCCTGCTTCTGGAAGCGAATCCTGCACAGGTGCGCATCGTTGCACCGCAGATCAACGCGAGCTGGTTTCAGGCAACAGCAGACGTGACGGTTGCCACGACCGCAGCGGGGGCGCCGTTTCACGCTGCGGGCACGGCAGTGGTCACGTCACTGGAGCGTCTCGGTCTGGACGCCGTTGCGCCAGTCGGCGGGAGTGGGCAGGGGCGCTGGGGGGTTGATGCAGAGGGCGTCCGCATACAGGCCAGTGCAGCGCCATTTCGGATCTGGCAGTCCGCCTGGGACGCGGCGTCGGCAACGTTGGATATCCGCGATGAGAGACTGTCGATCTCCGACATCCAGGCATTCAGCGCCGCGGGGCAGGTTGACGGGCGGCTGGCGGACGATGGCGACAGGCTGAAGGGCTCGTTTCGCATCCGGACACTCGATGTGGCGCGGACGCTCGCGCTCGACGATGCTTCCGGACAGGTGGACGGCAGCCTCAGGCTGGACTGGCCATATCGTCGGATGGCGTTGCCGTGGCTTACCGGCGACCTGAGTCTGACGAACCTGAGCTGGCGCGGCATCGAATTCGACGATCTGCGCGCGCGCTTGCGCCATTCGGGCCGCATGTATGGCGGAGAAGTCCTTGGTGCGGATACCGTGCTGGCTGTCGGCGGGGATACCACGGCGGATCTGATGACGATCGACGGACGTGCTGCCGTGCGACTCCCGCAACGTATTGCGCAGGCAGTTGCCATCCATCGCCTCGAAGCGTCTCCGCATGTCCGAGTGGCGGGAACGGACAGTTTCGGGCACATTTTTGCGCGGGGCAATGGACAGGGAAATCTCGGTGCTGGCGCGTTCTGGAACGGTCAGCAATTGCTGGCGTGGCTCATTGGTGCCGGCGACCGGGTTCAGGGGCGCGGCACTTTGCGCGTCGCAGAACGCTGGTCCGCTGGCGGAGAGCTGACGGCTCGCCTGCCGGGAACCTGGCTCGACAGCCTGGGCGAGCCCGGTGGGCGCTTGCGTCTGCTGTTGGCCGGCGACGGCCTGGATCCACAAACCGTTGGCGGTGTGGTCGAACTCGATCACGCGAGCGCGGCGTTGGCCGGCATCGCGCTTCGGCAGGATGGACGGGCACGGGGGCGCATCGACCATGGTCGCCTGACGCTCGAAGCGCCCTTGAGTGTGACGATCGGGTCGAGCGGCAAGGTGCGGCTGACAGGGCAGATCGACACCAGAGATCTGGCACTGTCCCTTGATGGCTCGGCCCCGCTCGATATTCTTGCGCTCGAAGCCGTCGGGATTCGCGCGGCTGCGGGAACCGTCTCCTCGAGTTTGCAGCTTGGGGGTACCTGGGCTGATCCGAAATTGTATGGCCGCGGCGTCATCGAGGCGACGCGGCTTGCCTTGATCGACCTCGACGAGCCCATTGAACATCTTGCTGGTACGTTCATCGCGGATGGTGATCGCCTCAGGCTCGAGCAGGCGGATGCTGCGATTGGCGATGGCACGCTCACGATCGATGGTGAGCTTAATATTTTTGGCGATGACCAGGGGCGATTGCTGGCAGGGATACGAGTCGCGAGCAATTCGGTGCGGATCAACAAGAAATTGCGGACGGGCATCGACGGGAACGTGAGCGTCGAGGGCAGGATTCCGGATGACCTTCTGCTCCGTGGTGAGGTCGAACTGTCCGGGCTTCGCTACAGCGATGACCTGACCTGGGAGCGTCTGCTGTTACAGGTTGGTAGCGGCCGTACGCCGGTGCCGGAAAGCTATCACGGTATGGGTCTTTCTCTCGACGTTCGCGGCAGCCGTGACCTGCAATTGCAGACAGGGTTGCTGAATGGGGGGATGCGTTTGCAACTGCGCCTCACCGGTACTAGCGTGCATCCTGTGATCGACGGCGTCGTAGAACTCGATCGCGGCGATGAGTTCTTTTTCCGGGGGCGGATCTATCAGATCGCGCGCGGTTCGATTCAGTTCCTCGGTGATGATCGCAATCAGCCGTTTCTGGATGTAGAAGCTGAAACGGAGGTGCGCTATCGGGGCGATCAGGGGGAGCAGAGTTACCGAATCCGCTTGTTGATGTTTGGGCCGGCCGACCAGCTCGACGTGCGCTTCGAGTCGGTTCCGCGGCTGCCCGAGGATGATATTCTGGCGCTGCTTTCGTTGGGCATTCTTGCTTCGGATTTGCGTGTCGATCGCGTCGACGGTCTCGAATTGTCGAGCATACTCCTGTCCCAGCAGATCTCGGAGATCGAGCGTGAAGTGCAGCTACTGACCGGTTTTGACCGAATCGAAATCGAGCCGGCCTACGACAACTCACGCGGCACGAGTTCGATGCAGGTGACACTGGAAAAGCGACTCAACGATCGCCTGCGTCTGCGTCTCAGTACCGCACTCGATGTGAATGCCGATCAACGTGTCGAGCTCGGCTACAGCCTGTTGCGCGGCATTGACCTCAGCGCGGGCTGGGATAATCGCTCTGGCGGCGCTGTCGGGAACTTTTACCTGCGGCCGAGGTTCGTGGTGCCACTGCCGTGATTCGTTTGTGGGTACTTGCGATCGCAGCGGCGTTGCTGGCGCCACGTTCGGCCGAGGCCGTCGGTGCACGTCTGAACTGCCCCGATTCGAGCCTGTCCGCGCGGATCGATCAGATCCTGCGGCGTTTCCCCGAACGCCTGGATTCGGACCAGATGAATTTTGTTGTTCGGCGTCTGATGCTGTTGCGCGAGGTGCGGAACGTGACCGCCGAGGTCGGCAGTGACGGTCTGATCACGCTGGACGTATCTGTACGTCCGGTCATTCGGTCGATCGAGTATGAGATCGTCGACGGCGTATTCTGGGAGCGGGACCTGCTTGCTGAGCAAGCAGATGAATGGGAACTGCCGATGCGATACGATCAGGCGGTGACGCTCGAGATCGCCGACCGCGCACGGCAGACATTGATCGCCGAAGGCTTTCGTGACGCAGTTGCGACGCCGATACTCGAACAGACAGGTGGTTCCTCCAGGCGTCTGCGTGTGCGTCTGCTGCGGGGACCTCAATACAAGATCGAGCGGCTGGATGTCGGTGGAGCCTCGTCGCGTCCACGCAGCGTGCGACTAGTCGGACGCACCTGGACGGATCGCGCCGTCGAGGCTGCCGCGGAATCGTGGGCCCAGCGTCTGCATGAGCAGGGCTATCTGGATGCAGCCGTACGCATCCTGTGCCACGCGACCGGCAGCGGCGTCGCACGCTGTGCTGCGCAGGTCGATCGCGGGCCGTTGACCGAGATCGTCTTCGTCGGCAATCGTACATTTGGTACGGCAGATCTGCTGGATGTGCTGGCACTCGACAATGGTCGACGGTACGACGCAGCCGACCTGGCGGGGCTTGGCGATTTGCTGGAGGACTTTTACACCGCGCAGGGCTTCTACGGCGTGCAGGTGACGACGACGATCGACGACCATGGAGACAGTCTGCGTATCGCGTCTTTCCACATTGCGGAGGGGGAGCGGGCCCGGTTTGTCGGGGTGCGTGTGCAGGGCGTGCCCGAATCGTACGCTGCCGATGTTTCGGATGTCCTTCAGATTTCGGCACGGCGTCTGGACGTGTTTTTCAGAGGTAAGGAACGCACGGTCGATGGCGGTGCCAGATCCGAGGAAGTCGACCGGCTTGCCGCATGGTTTCGGGAACAGGGGTATCTCGACGCCGAAGTAGACGATCTCGGGCTGACGGTAGCCGGCGGGCGCGCGTGGTGGGAGATTCGTGTCCGTCCAGGGGCGCGCGTGTTTCTCGGCGACGTGACGATCATCGGTGAGGCGCCGGGGCTGTCGGACGCGCTCGCAGTCATCAGACCCGGTGATGTCGCTCGTCCGGCAGAGATCGAGTCGGCGGTACGCGGGTGGCTCAACGAGATGCGGTCGGACGGCTACCTGGAAGCGCGCGCGCGGATCGCGCTTCAACGTGCCGCGCGGGACGAACTGATTGTCCGGGTCATTGCGGAGCGGGGGCCCAGATATTACATTGCCGATGTCGCCGTTGATGGTTTGTTGCGTACCGACGAACGCGCTGTGCTCGGGGTGCTACCGATGCGCGCTGGCGACGTTGCCGAGGATGGACAACTTCAGGAAGCGAGGCGGATTCTGATCGAGCGACGCGTCTTCGGGCGCGTCGACGCCGCGTGGGAGCTGATCGACCCGGCCACCGGATGGGTCACGCCGCTCATTACGGTGAGCGAGCGCAATGCCGGAGAAGTCGAGTTTGGTGTCCTGTTCACGACCGAGGAAGGGCTTGGGTTCGACCTGCGCCTTGCACACAACCGCATCGGGGGCGTCTTTCGTGGCCTCCAGTTGATTGGATCGGTGCTCTATCAACCCCAGGATTACCTGACGGGCGCAATCTTTCGCGAACCACCCTGGCTGACTCGCTGGTCATTACGCTACCGTGAGCCGATTCCGGCGCGGTTTCCGGTCTTTGGCGATATGACCGGAACCCTTGAGCTCAACCGCAATGATCGCGACATCGACTGGCTGACCTACAATGCGGCCGTGGGGCCAACATTCGAGCCGTTGAAGAACCTGAACGTCAACCTCTCGTATGTCTACGAGTGGTTTCAGGTGCTGAAGGTCAAGAAGTATCCACTTCTGGCCGCAGGTGTTGCCGTGACCGACCAGGTCGACCGCCTCGCAGGGCTGCGCCTGACGGCACTATGGGACAACTTTGACAATCGCTTCGACCCGCGGAACGGCGTCGGTGCGTTTCAGGAAGCGCAGGTTCTGGATTCAGTCCTTGGCGGCGAGCACCGTCTGCTGCGTTATGAGGCAAATGTCCGGATGCTCAGGCAGACGCGGGGACGAATTGGCTTCTGGAGCAGCTTGCGCGGCGGCGTCATCTCGGCCTGGTCGTCCGAGGTTCCACGCCTGCGAACGAAGGTCTTTCGACTCGGCGGATCCTCGAGCGTACGGGGATACGCACGAGATTCCGTGTCACCGTACACGTCCGAGGATGCCCGGGACGGCAGCACGATCGTCGACGACAACGGTCAACCGATCGCGGTCGCAACCGGTGGGCGGTGGTTCGTCAACGGGCAGGGCGAGACGCGGGTATTGCTGACCGATTCGCTGGACCTGGCGCTGTTTCTGGATGCGGCGACGATCACGGGGTTCGATGGCCAGCGCGTCAACGCGGCCGGTACGGGTGCCGGGATGCTCTACCATACACCGGCCGGCCCGATCCGGCTCGACGTTGGCCGCCGTCTCATCGACCTGCCAACGGACACCGGCGGCGATTTTCGCGTCCACTTTTACGTCCTGACCACCTTTTGACGATGGTGGTCGGGGCGCCGGAGCGTTTGCGGTACAATATCAAGTTCATTGGCGCGGCCGATGGGCTGTGAACCAGACAAGTTTTCGGACAGGTGGCCGAGCGGCCGAAGGCGCACGCCTGGAACGCGTGTAGGGGGCAACTCCTCGTGGGTTCAAATCCCACCCTGTCCGCCAGATTTTTGCCCGCGATTCAACCGAAAAAGGATCGCACGGGCGGATCTTTGATGTTTGCAGAGTCCGGACAGGTGGCCGAGTGGACGAAGGCGCTTGACTCGAAATCAAGTGTGCGCTTTGCGTACCGTGGGTTCGAATCCCACCCTGTCCGCACATTTTTGCCGACGGCGATACCTGCGTCGCCAGTCGGGTACATCGTTGGCACGGGGCGTAGCGCAGCCTGGTAGCGCATCTGCTTTGGGAGCAGAGGGTCGCTGGTTCGAATCCAGTCGCCCCGACCATGGTTCGGGCCGGATCCTTCGGGGTCCGGCCGTTTTCATTTCGCTGGATGATGGCGATTTTGTGCAGGGTCGCTGGCGTCGCGCCGTGAGCGGCATGCACATCCATGCCGCTCACCCGTCATTTCGATATAGAATTAACGTAGCCGCCAATTTTGTTGCCGACAGGATACGGGTTCGACCCTTGCCACAGATCGAAGTGTACGTCATTCGCGACGCGTTCGCCAAAGCGGCGATGGCCGAACCGCATCCACCACGGGGCGCCCTCCGTGGGTGAGAACGCCAGCAAGGGAAAGCGCCTGCCCTGGGGCCCGCTGTTGTGGCTGCTGGCCGTGGCCGTCGTCATCTATGCCGCATTCGGCCCGTCGGGCTGGCGTGAGGTTCAGCGGCTGCACCAGGAACGGTTACAACTCGAGGAACGAATATCCGAACTTGAAGAGGAAAACCGGCGTCTGAAGTCCCAGCTGGACCGGCTCGAACACGATCCCGTCTTTCTTGAGCAGCTAGCCAGAGAAAAACTCGGCATGGTCTATCCCGATGAGCGCATCGTCATCGTCCCGTCAAAGTAAGCGCAAGGCGCACTGGGGGCGGCGTCTGCGTTTGTTTGGCCGTCGGGTCGCGCCGTGGCTCGGCGGTGGTGCGGTCGTGGGGCTGATGGTGGTTGCGTTTCCGCCTGTTGCCGCGAGGATGCCGCGTGCGCTTCATCTTGCAGCGATGATGGCCGCGGGGGCACTGGCCGGCTTCGCCTGGTGGCTGCGCGAGTGGTCGCTTGCCAGGGAGGCCTCAGCACATGCCGGGGATCGGCCGCGTCTCGTCCATGCCGCACCCGAAGGGATTGCGACGCTCTCACCGGCGGCGCGTCACGAACGACAGCGTACACGCGAGGCTCTGCTGAGAGGACGTTTGCAGGGCATCGTCAGCACCCTCAGGCACATCCTGTCGGCGCACGCTGCGGTGCTCTATGTCCAGAACGAGCGGGGCGAACTGGAGCTCGTATGTCACAGTGCGACCGATGAAGCACTCGTCGTGCCCGTCCTCGATGGCAAGCCGGGCGTGGTGCACTGGGCCTTTCGTCATGCGGAACCCTTCAGCGCGATGGAGCTTGGGCGATCCGTCAGCGGCATCGAATATTACTCTATGGATCAGGGAATTCGCAGCCTCGTGGCTGTGCCCGTGTTGCGGCAGGAGGCCAGTGTCGGTGTGCTGGCCGTGGATTCTCGCGAGGTGCAGGCGTTTACCGGGGATGAGTATGTTTATGTCCTGGAGTCGACGGCCATGCAGATTGCCAACTGGCTCGATCGCGATGCCGAGCAGGCCGACGCCGAAGAGGAGCTGGCGCAGTGGCGAGCATTTTTTGCGGCGGCCCAGCGGCTTCAGGCTATCGATGAGGTCGGCTCGGCCGTGGATTATGCCCTGGAGCTGGTGGACACAGTCGTGGATGCTGATCTCGTCGTGCTGTGCGAGGCCGTGCCCGGTCAACGCAGTTTCGTGATCCGCGGTGCGGCGGGAAGAACCTTCGGCGTCGAGTCCGATACCGGTTTTGCGGCGGATGAGAGCTGGCTGGGGCTTTCGCTGGAGCGCGGCTTCGTGCAGCGAATTGGCGATCTGTCGCGCCGCAAGGCCGGTTTGCCTCTGATTTGTCGCGGTGATGGCATTCCCGATCAGGGTTCGGTTGTGGCGATCCCGGTCGACCGCCGCGATGGCGATGCTACGCCGGGCGGAGGTTTGCTTCTCTGGTCGCACCGTGCGGACATGTTTTCGGCCGCGGAAACCAGCATGCTCGAACAGCTCATGGCACCATTCTCGCTGGCGTGGTCACGTGTCCGCGTGACCGAACAACTGCGTCAGATGGCAACCAGAGACGCACTGACCGGATTGAACAACCGGCGTGTTGCAAACGAACATTTCGAAGCTGAGCGACGCCGCGCCCTGCGCACGGGAAAACCGCTGGCGGCGATTCTTTTCGACGTCGACCATTTCAAACGCGTCAATGACACCTGGGGGCACGACGTCGGCGACGATGTGCTACGGAACGTGGCCCGGGTGTTGCGCGAAAGTGTCCGCGAAACAGACCTGCCGGCGCGATACGGTGGTGAGGAGTTCTTTGTTGTACTTCCCGAGACGGACATCGACGGTGCAAGGCGGCTGGCCGAACGCATTCGCAAGCGCCTGGAAAAGTCTCGCGTGCCCCTGAAGAATGGGAAATTTCTGCAGGTGACGGCGAGTTTTGGCGTCGCGGTGTTCGATCCATCGCTCAACCCGGAAGAAGGGCTTACTGGCGTGGCCAAGCGTGCAGATCTGGCGCTTTATGCGGCCAAGGAAGGTGGACGCAATCAGGTACGGATCGCGGATGATGCCGACCATCCGCTGGCGGCGTTATGAGAGGCGTACTGGCGATTTGTGCCTTGCTGCTGATCGCCGGGGCGCCGGCAGTGGAGGCGGCGCCTCTGCCGGATCGGCTGTTCAGTGGCGCCGCTGTCGCCGGCCCGATCGTGATCACACGGTACGACGTCTATGTCGAAGCTGTCATCAGCGCAGCATCGGACGGATATCGCTTCGAGGTTCCGCCCAATCGTGCGCTGATGCTGGATGCGTTGCGAGCGCGGTTGACACGCACGGCGATCCTCGATGCAGTGCGTGCGCGAGGCGACATCGTTTCGAGTCGGGAAGACCGGGAGCGTCTGCGGCGGTACCTGTTGCGGGCCTACGGCGGGCGCATCGAGGAATTCGTCCGACAGACGGGCATCAGCGAGCGGCGATTTGAAGCCGAGGTGCGTGAACGGACGTTGGCGCAGGCATGGATTCGAACCCTCGCCGCAACGTCGGGTGGTGGAAACGAGGAGCTGGCGCGCCTTGATCGCGTTCGTCAGGCGATCGAACGAGTACGGTCACGGTACTTTGAACGTTACCCCGTCGAGATCGTAGATCCAGAACTGGCTGACGCATTGCCGTTTCCTTCGTTTGCCTCAGAGTGATTCGCTGCAGATCCGCGTTTGCCGGATCCGATGTTTGCGAGCCAGAATGGAACGATGATCGAAGCACGCAAGAATCAGCATATCGATATCGTTTTGCAGCAGGACATCGAGCACCGCGGCGGATCACTGCTCGATTGTGTTGAACTGATCCATCAGAGCCTGCCGGAACTCGACCTGGACGAGATCGACCTGTCGGTACGACTGTTTGGCCGCACAGTCGCGTCTCCGCTGATGATCGCCGGAATGACCGGAGGGTCGGACCGTGCCGGGGACATCAATCGGCGCCTGGCCGCGATCGCTCAGCGGCATGCGACCACGCTC
>RFIY01000218.1 GCA_003695505.1 Candidatus Dadabacteria bacterium
AGCCGAGGCGCGCCAGATCGTCTGACGGAGCTGTCGTGATCACATCGATGTCGGCTGTATGGCAACCGCGCAGCCAGGCATCGACGGCGCCGCCGACGATCCAGACAGCGTGACGGGCGGCAATCTTGTCCAGAATTGCGGCCAGGCGCGCGTCTGTCCCCACCCGCCCTGCGAGGCGGGCGGTCGACTCAGGAACGGGCTTCAATGTCCTGTTGTAAAGCCTGAAAGTGTTCGTTCCCGGGTTCCATGGTCAGCGCCAGCTTGATGTTGTTGCGCGCACTGGTCATATCACGGGCAACGAATGCCTGCTTTGCGAGTTTGTAGTACTTCGCACCGGGACCACTTCCGCCGTCATATTCTTTTTTTTGCGCCTTTTCCTGAGCGTCTTGCGGGCGCATGCGCAGGTTTGCCGCACGATCCTCTGCGAGGGCCTGGTCATAGAATTTTCGCAGTGCGGGATCCTTGAGCATGTTGTATGCTTCCGAGATCTGCTTGAAGACGCGGGTCACCAGTTCGCGAAACGCCGCATCGGTCACATAGTTGTAGCGATCCGGGTGATACTTTCGCGAGCGTGCATAGAACGCCTTTCGGATGTCCGCTTCGTCGGCGTCGGCGTTGACGCCGAGGATCTGGTAGTAATCCAGCCGCTCCATCTTTGACAGGAGCTGCTGGAGCTGCTGGACCGGGTTTTGTCGTGTCTGTGAGGTCATGATTGTTGATCCTTCTCGGTCGAAATGTCGATCAGCCGGCGGGGGCTTCCAGGTCGATATTCGCGCCCGATGTCGCTGCGGCAGCGACCTCATCCGACGACATGCCGCCGCTGACGGAGAGCTGAACATTCGCGCTCTGCCCGGTGGCCTGATCCTTGGCACTGACATGGACGATCCCATTGCTGTCAATTTCGAACAGCACTTCGATCTTGGGAACGCCGCGCGGTTGCGGTGGAATGTTTTCCAGCACGAATTCCCCGAGGATCTCGTTCTCCGAAGATTTGCGTGATTCACCCTGGACGACACGAATCCGTACTTCGGTCTGGTTGTCCTTGCTCGTCGTAAAGACCCGTGATTCGTCGCACGGCAACTGACTGTTGCGAGGAATCAGCACCTCGGTGACATCGCCTGCCATGCCGATTCCCAGGCTCTGAGAGGTGACATCGAGCAGCAGGCTGCCTGCGGCACGGCTGGTCAGCGAGTGCGCCTGGATCGCCGCGCCAGAGGCGACGACGATGACCGGGTTGATGCTGGCATCGGGGGCGCGATAAAAGTACTTCTCGACCATCTCGCGAATAACCGGCATGCGCGTCGAACCGCCGACAAGAATGACGCCATCCAGATCGTTGACGTTGAGCCGTGCCGCCTGCAGGGCTTCATCGACAACGGCGAACGTGCGCTGAACGAGATCCTGAGTCAGTTGCTGGACCAGCCCGCGGGTCATTTCCACGTTCAGTTCGAATCCATCGAATACCGGTGCGCGGACGGCAACCTTTTCCTGGCTGGACAGACGTTTCTTGGATTCTTCGGCGACGACCTTGAGCCGCTGCAGTGCCTTGAGATCCCGCCGCGGATCCTCGCCGGACGCCTCGACGGTACGCTCCGCCAGCCAGTCGATCAGGCGATCATCGAAGTCGTCTCCACCCAGATAGGTGTCTCCTGCGGTCGCGATCACCTCGTAGACGTCGCCACCAATTTCAAGAATAGAAATATCGAACGTGCCACCGCCAAGATCATAGACGGCGACGCGCTGGTCGCGGTTCTGTCCGTAACCGTAGGCCAGCGCGGCGGCTGTCGGTTCATTGAGGATGCGCAACACATTCAGCCCGGCGATCGTCCCGGCGTCCTTGGTGGCCTGGCGCTGGCCGTCGTTGAAATAGGCCGGTACCGTAATCACCGCGTCGGTGACTTCCTCGCCAAGCTGACGTTCCGCGATACGTTTCAGCTCGCGCAGCACCAGCGCGCTGATTTCCGGGATCGCGTAATCCGTGCCGCGAATGCGGATGCGCACGGTATCGTTCTCGCCGTCGACAATCTCGTAAGGCATCAATGCGCGTGCCTTCTTGACCTCGGAACTGAAGCTCTTTCGCCCGATCAGTCGCTTGGCGCTGTAGACGGTATCCGGGCCAAATTCGATCGCACGCTTTTTTGCGGGCGTGCCGACGACGACACGCTGTTCGTCAAGAAAGCTGACGACGGATGGGATGACCTGTTCCCCGGCTTCGTTTTCAAACACGACCGGAGAGTCACCGTCAAAAAAAGCAACACAACTTGTCGAGGTTCCCAGGTCGATTCCGATCGCTTTACCCACGGGCTTGCTACCTGTTCAGATGCGGATTCGGCCGACTTTTCCGCTTCGGATCGTCACGCCGAACCTGTTCAAGATTCCCTAAAGATCATAGCCGATCCTGCAAGTCGATTGCACCCTGTTCCCCCGCGGCAACTCTCGCTGGAACGGACCTTCGCTAAACAACGTTTTGCCTGCATCAACATAGATCTTGTTGCGCTCTTGACAAGCCAGGAACTTTCCGATAGACTCACTTGCGGTTCGCGGTATACCCGGAATCTGATGATCTGGAACCGTGAAAGCATTTTGCAAGGACAGACGGAAGGTAGGAGGTCCAGTCCATGTTGTTGACGCGCAGATTTGTAGCAATGGTCGCCTTTGCGATTGCGGGAGTCGTGACTTTCGCATCCAGCGCGATCGCCGAGCCGATGGAGATCAATCCGTTCGGCTATGTCCACGTTGACTCCTCGGGGTCGTACAACGCCGTCGGTGAGCTTGGCTCGACGGCTGGTGACCGGATCTATATGAACCGGAACCAGTTGCTTGTGCGCCTGACCGGTTGCGAGTACCGTGCCCGGGTCACCAATGACAACGCCTGGAACGACGGTTTCTGTGACAACGGGGCCGGCAACCCGCGGCACTGGACCGGGTCGGCGATGTCGTTCATTGAGAGCCTCGTCAACGACAAGCTGCTCGGCGCGACGACCAATCCGATTGACCTCGCGTCCCAGCTTGGCGTCACAATTCCGCCGCAATACTGGAACGACTACGACGACCGATTTGGACGCGGTGGTGCCGATGACGGCATCAATACGTCCGAGCCGGTGTTCCGCAACTACCTGGATCTGCTCTTCAAGCGACTGCTTGACGGCGACCGCACGACACCTCTGGATTACGACATTCACACCTTCCGCTATGTCGATTCCTACAATCCGGCGTTTACCGCGCCGTCCTATGTCGGTGCCGGGATCTCCGTCAATCCAACGACCTTCGATACAAACGGCGACGGCGTCGAGGGCGGCTGGGAGCCGTTCCACCTGCTTGCGCCAACCTGTATCCCTGACCTCGTGTTCCTTGGGCCGGATATCTGCCTCAACCTGAACATCGTCAATACGAGTGATACATTCGTGTACTATGTCACGGGCCCCTGGGGTGGTTCCGCAACGGAGCCGTCGTCTTACTTTGGTGCTGGTGCGACGGAAGTCAATAACGTCGGCGCGCCGATGATCGATTTTACGCCTTACAGCCCGGCGAACCAAGCCGGAACAAGCCACCTGTTCCTGGCGTCGAAGCCGGAATTCGACTTTACATTCGATGCCGAACTGCAGGGTTGCACGCGTTCGCTGAAGGGTTCGAACACGAACTGTAACAGCAGTCCGTATCGCGACGATGACGACGGTCTGTACGCCGAAATCAAGCTCGTGAACTTCCAGGTCGACCTGCTCTTTGAGCCGCCGTTTACCGACGCGGCTTACGGCACCAGCCAGGAGGTCGAGGGCGCGACCCCGCAGGATTATCGTTTCAGCTATTCCCGCAATATCAGCGATATTCCCGAAACGGGAAGCGCCGGGTTTACGACCTGGACGTGTGCGGATGGCACGACGCTGACCGGCGTGACGAATGAAAGTTCGCCGCTCTACGACGCCAAGTGCGACCTCAGCCGCTGGCTGAAGTTCTACGGCACGGCAACCGTGCCCGAGCTGACCCTCGGTATCTCGTTGCGAATTGTCTCCGGCTACAACTCCGGACCGTCGATCTCGATCCCGGATCACATGGTCAACGTTACCGCACCGACCATTTCCCTTGGGTTCGACATCAAGGTCATCGAGTTTTCCGGACAGTTCAGTTACATCCTGGTCGGCGGGCAGTTCTGTAATGATGATTACACCGGCTCGGGCGCGGAAGCGCGGCAGGGCCAGGACTACATGGGCGTCTTCTACGATCAGACGGACAGCCCGTACAACTGCGCCACGGTCACGGGTAGCGGGCCGAGCAAGTTCGACGATGTGACCTACAAGAAGAGTACGCAATTCGTCAGCACCATCTCGTTCCTGCGCGCCGAATTCCTTGGCCAGTTCGAAGACTTCTTTGACCCCAACACCAACCCGGGTTTCTTCCTTGGGCCGACGATCGTCCCAGGACTGGATGATCTGAACGATACCGTTGCCGAAGCGACCGGCTTCGACTGGCCGCTTGCGGGGAGCTCCGTCGCGGATTCCACCGAGGCCGTCTGGCTCGCCCTGGGGCTTGGTAGCGACGTGGAGCTCGCCGCAGATATGCACGCGCCGCTCGGTACGACCGAGTACGCCACCAAGGGGGCCGGGACCGCATCGCTGGTGTCGGGTCAGGGCGACGCCGTCGCCGAGTTCTGGGCCGACCCGTGGGGCGTACTGATGCCATTCTCGGGTGGTATCGGCATTTACTGGACGCACGGCACGAATACGACTGGACCAAATGCGGAAGTCGCGAGCTGTGTCACGGCCGATCCTGCCTACACCGGCTATGTAGACGGTGTGCAGTCCCTTCCCGGCGACGCAGCCAGCCAGGGCGACGACCCCTATGTCAGTCGGCCGTTGCCGAGCCTGAACCTGAGCTGGTCCGGATCCGGTGACACGCACGGTGCGTGGCAGTCGGCGACAGATCAAACCGTCTGGGATGGCCCCGAGTATGACTCGGCGCTCCTGCATCTGCGAATCCCCGATGTGAACGGCCTGCATCCGTTCGTTGGGCCGTGGGAGCTGCGTAATGCGGCGCGCGTCGGTGGCGGGGGTGATCGCCTTGTGCCCGTGTCGGATCCGACCAACGCGACAACCGACGAGACCTATGCGATCGGTCTGGCGATCCACCAGAATCTGCTGTCGAAATTGCTCTACGAGTTCGTCGTAGATGGCCTGCTCTGCATCGACATCGATCCAGATGCGACCTACCAGGACGCGCTCGACAGCCTGCTTGGCGGGATCCTGACCACGGACACGATGGGCCTCTTCGTCCCGAATTTGACGAAGCAGTACAGCGGCGAAAACATGGCGCTGCGCATCGTGCCGCTTCTGAAGGATCCGAGCAGCCTGTACCTGGCGATTGGGCAGACCTATCAGTCCGCCATCAGTCAGTACACCCGCTCGTTCTCGGGCGGTAGCCCAAGTGCGGCCACCGCAGCCAATCCGATTCCGCGGATCATCGTTGGTGGTGAGAACCAGTATGATTCGTTGAAGAAGCGTTTCCGCGGGCAAATCGCGACGCGATCCCTGATCGCCAACACCTGCGGTGCGTCAGGCTCCGACCCATTGACTGATCCGTCCTGTGGCCTTTGGCCGGATCTGTCGGTCATCATCCCTCACCTGGAGATGGAGTTTTATGTCAACGACTCGAACGGCGGCACGGTCAGCCCGCCGGTGCGACGCCGTGCCTTCGCGCTGGATGTCGGCATCAACGTCGGTTTGAACATCGACGTGATCAAGAATCCGGTTCAGACGAGCGGTGTCAGCGCAATCTACAATCCGAACCTGCTGTTCGGTGATGCGATCACGAACTCTCGCCCGATTTACGGCGGTACCGATTTCCCGATCGGTTGTGACGACACTGTCCCGGGGCAATCGTGTCTGATTCGCGATGTGCCGTCTCGCCTAGTGATTTTCCTGGGCGGGCTCCTCGATCCAGAGTTGAACGCAGTGCTTGTCTACGACGAAATGCCGTCGGTCCTGACGGACATCGCCGGGACGACGCTGTATGACTCCGCGACCGGTGGTTGTGTGGACCCGACGGGCGTTGCGAACACAACCTGTCCGTCAGCCACGGG
>RFIY01000219.1 GCA_003695505.1 Candidatus Dadabacteria bacterium
AACTCCAGTCCATCCGCTCCGCGCTCGGCGCGAACCCGCGAGTGCGGCGGGATTTCCCCGGCAAGGATGCGCTTCGCCAGCTCGTTCATCAGCAAATCCTGGACGGCCCGCTTCAGTGGCCGCGCACCAAAGACCGGGTCGTAGCCGCGTTCGGCGAGCAGATCCTTGGCCTCGTCGCTGACCTCCAGCGTGATGTCCTGATCCGCCAGACGCCGGGCTACCGACGTGATCTGAATGTCGACGATCCGCCGCAGCACCGTCTGGTCGAGTGGATGATAGGTGACGACCTCGTCCACCCGGTTCAGAAACTCCGGCCGGAAGTGGCGCATCATCTCCTCGCGAATCATCGCGCGGATCGCATCCTCACTCTGCCCCTGACGCGTTGCCTCGGCGATCAGGTCGGAGCCGACGTTCGAGGTCATCAGAATCACCGTGTTGCGAAAGTCGACCGTCCGGCCTTTCGCGTCCGTCAGGCGCCCGTCATCGAGAATCTGCAGGAAGACGTTGAAGACCTCCGAATGCGCCTTCTCGATCTCGTCGAAGAGTACGACACTGTACGGCCGACGGCGTACGGCCTCGGTCAACTGGCCACCCTCTTCGTACCCGACATATCCCGGCGGGGCGCCGATCAGCCGTGCGACCGCGTGTTTTTCCATGTACTCGGACATATCGATGCGAATCATCGCCTCGTCGGTGTCGAACAGGAATTCCGCCAGCGCACGCGCCGTCTCGGTCTTACCAACACCCGTCGGTCCGACCAGGATGAACGAACCGATCGGCCGATTCGGATCCTGAATGCCGGCCCGGGCCCGACGGATCGCGTTGCTGATCGCCACGAGTGCATCGTCCTGACCGACGACGCGCTCCTTGAGCCGTTCCTCCATATGCAGGAGCTTCTCGCGCTCGCTTTCGAGCATCTTCGACACCGGAATGCCGGTCCATTCGCTGATGATCTCGGCGATCTCCTCGTCGGTAACCTCTTCGCGCAACATGCCGCCTTCGGCCTGCACCTCCTGCAGACGCTTCTCGGCTTCGGCAATGCGCTCCTCCAGCTCCGGCACGCGACCGTATTTCAGCTCAGCCGCCCGGTTCAGATCGCCCTGGCGCTCGGCCTCCTCGATGTCGTTGCGCACCTGCTCGAGCGCTTCCTTGGCTTCGCGCAGATCCTGGATCAGCTCTTTTTCACGCTGCCATTGCGCCATCAGACCGTCGATTTCTTCCGACAGATCCGCCAGCTCCTTCTCGAGCTCTTCCAGACGCTTCTTCGACGCGTCGTCCGATTCCTTTTTCAACGCCTCGCGCTCGATTTCGAGCTGCATCTTGCGGCGCTGCAACTCATCGAGTTCTTTCGGCAGGCTGTCGATTTCCATCCGCAGACGGCTCGCGGCCTCATCGACCAGGTCGATCGCCTTGTCGGGCAGTCGCCGGTCCGTAATATAACGATGGCTCAGCGTGGCCGCGGCGATGATCGCCGGGTCGGTAATGCGGACACCGTGGTGAATCTCGTACCGCTCCTTGAGCCCACGCAGGATCGACACCGTGTCTTCGACGGACGGCTCATCAACGATGACCGGCTGGAAGCGCCGTTCCAGCGCGGCGTCTTTTTCGATGTACTTGCGATACTCATCGAGCGTCGTCGCGCCGATCAGGTGCAACTCACCCCGCGCCATCGCGGGCTTGAGCAGATTGGCCGCGTCCATCGCGCCGTCGGTCTTGCCGGCGCCGACCACGGTGTGAATTTCGTCGATGAACAGAATGATTCTGCCTTCCGCGCCGGTCACTTCCTGCACGACGGCCTTGAGCCGATCCTCGAACTCGCCGCGGTACTTCGCACCGGCGATCAACGCGCCCATGTCGAGCGCCACGATGCGTTTGTCGCGCAGGCCTTCGGGCACATCACCATCGACGACCCGCCGCGCAAGTCCTTCGACGATCGCGGTCTTGCCCACACCGGGATCACCAACCAGCACCGGGTTGTTCTTGGTGCGGCGCAGCAGGATCTGCATCGTGCGCCGGATCTCCTGATCGCGGCCAATGACGGGATCGAGCTTGCCCTGACGCGCGAGCGCTGTCAGATCTTTGGCGTACTTTTCGAGCGCCATATAGGTGTCTTCGGCGCTCTGCGACGTGACGTTGCGCCCACCACGGATATCGGTCAGCGCCTGCAGCAGCGCCTGCTCCTCGACGCCATTGTCCTTGAGGATCTGTGCCGCTGGTCCGGGCGTACGCAGCAGGCCAATCAGCAGGTGCTCGCTCGAAATGTAGCTGTCCTTGAGCTGTTTGGCTGCCGCATCGGCCGCCTCGATGACCTTGCGCGTTGCCTGCCCGAGGCGCAGATTATCTCCACCGCCCTGAACCGACGGCAGCCGGTTCAACGCCGCTTCGACGTCGGCCTGGATACGTTGTGGACTGGCGCCGACACGCTCGACGAGCGGGCGGACGATGCCGTCGCTCTGCGCGATCAGTGCATGCAGAATATGTTCGGGCAAAAGTTCCTGATGGCCCCGGTCGATCGCACCGTTCTGCGCGTTGCCGATGGCCTCCTGAGCCTTGATGGTAAATCGTTCTGGTTGCATATGAAATCTCCTGTCGTTGTCTTTCGTATGGACAACATAGGCGCGAACGCCTCGTTGTCAAGGCAAAAAACGGGCGGGATCCCGCGACAGGATCCCGCCCGTGCCCCGGAGTCGGGTACGGCGATCAGCTCGCGCGTCTGAGGTTCACGCGTGTGTCATAGAAGGAGGTGCTGCCACCGATCGGATCGCTCAGGCAGACATTCCCCAGATCGGGGTCGACGAGGAGGACGGCATTGGTACACAAACCGGCCCGACGCCGTGCATCACCGGGAATGATTGCTCCGTCGACTTCGACATCATTGGAACCGTAGGCCCAGTGGCCGAAACTCCAGGAAACCGTCAGAGCGCCTGGACGCATGCCCTCGCGAACATCGACCTCGCCCTCGATCGGAATTTCACCGTGACCGGGCACCTTCCACAAGCCTTCCGGATTGGTCTTCGAGACCAGGCGAACACGATCACCGGTCTTGAGGCCGAGACGCTCGGCATCCTGACGGTTGATCCAGACCCGATTGGTCGGCTTGGGACCAAGCAGCCAGTAATCGGCAATCGTGCGTGACTGTCCGCCATGAATCGGTTTGTAGGTACCAAGATGAAATTCGAAGTCGTCCTGGGAAACGACGTTCCCAAGCGCCGACATCAGCGGCTCGACGACCGGAAGTCCGGAGAACCGCTTGCCCGTACCACTATGCCGCGACGTGGCCACGACCTCGGCAAACAGCGAGATCTGGCGCTTGACGGCGTGGGCCACGAAATCGCCTTTGTAGGCCTTGTCATACGATTCGTAGCGTCCACCGCGATTGAGCAGGTAGACGACACGACGAAAATGTGGTCCAAGCTTCTTTTTCCAGCGATCGAAATCGTACACCGTCTTCGGCAAATGGCGACGCGCCTTCTTGAACAGCTCGATTTCGGCGCTGTCTGCCTCGGGAAGCGCATCACCGGGCTTATCGCCCGCAGCCAGATTGGCCATCAGCAACAGGAAGAAATCCTCGAAGTGCGTATAGTCCATGCCCTCGCCAAACCCGTTCGGCCCGAACCCGGGCAGATTGAGTTTTTCGGCGATTGCCAGCATGACCGTCTCCATGCAGATCGGCTGCTCGTTGCCAAAGACCGTCGCGCTCTCGACCAGCGGCGCAACCGTGGGTTGCCGGACCTTGGACGATTTGACCAGCATCGCCGGCGTCGTATGCGGCGTGCCCCAGCGTTCCCAGATCGACAGATCAGGGAAGATGTAATCCGCATACATCGAACTCTCGCCGATCACGACATCGCAGGCGATCAGCAGCGGAATCGCATCGGGATCGGCCATGATCGCAAGCTGCGTATTGGCACCGGGCACCGAAAACCCGGGCGTCCCCTTGTGCAAAAAGACCGCGCTGGCCCTGTACGGATAGCCGGACGCCGCCGCCGGCAGGACTTCCTGATAAACGTTGCCAGTATGCGGGAACCAGAGTCGTTTGGCCGGATAGCCGTCGTCCTGGAACAGCGTCGAATCTTCGTAGCGGCTCTTTTCCTTCGAGATCGTGTGTCCGAACGCCGTCAGTTTTCCGGGGTGATGTCCCTTCTTGAGGTTGAACGGCTGTCCTTTCTTGGAGCCATCCTCGTGCCAATGGCCGCCACCGGCCTGCAGGCCACCCTTATGGTCGATGTTGCCGAGCAGCACGTTGAGTGCAATCAGTGCCTGCCCCGCATAGTAACCATTGACATGCTGTACCGGTCCGCGATAAATCTCGACAACCGAACGCTTGCCATGTTTGGCCAGCTTGCGCACGACCGGCTCAACCTGATCCGGATCCAACCCGGCCGTCTTGCACCAGTCTGCGAACGACTTTTCCGCTACCTGCTCGCGCAACAGCGTCAACACCGTCTTTGCGGTGCGGCCCTTATGTTGCAGCTCACCAAACAGCTTGCCGGTGACCGCCGCGCCCTTCAGGTCGACCGCGACAGGCCGCCCATCGCCATCAAGTGCAACGAACTCGGCGTCGCTGCCGATCCCGAGATCGGCGGCACGAACCTTCTTGTGCGGCCCATCCTCGTCAATCCAGACCAGGTGCGTAGCGTCGGACCAGCTCAGTTCATTCGCCGCGTTCGCAGCCGCTTTGTTGGCATTGACCAGGAACTTGTGATCATAGGCCTCGTGATCGAACATCCAGCGGATGAACGCGAAGGCAAGCTCGAGATCCTTGCCGGGTTCGACCGGTAACCACTTCCAGGCCTTGCCGGCGGTTTTGCTCAGTCGCGGGTCGACGACGGCGATTTCGAGATCCCCGTTGACCATCGCATCGGTCGTCAATTCGGCCATCGCCGGCGGCCCGAAATTGGCCTCGAACGCACCTGTACCCCAGAACAGGATGAACCGTGCGTTGAGGATGTCCGGCTTCATGTGGTGCTTGCCATGCCCCCACTTCTTGCCGTCCCACTTCTTGGTCGCCTCGTCATAGGCGATGTGGTGCGACTGCTCACAAACGGTCGTATGCTCGTACCAGTTGATCGAGCCGAATCCGCCCTTCAGCCAGCGCTTGGCCATCTCCTTGCGGCCATGTTCAATCCGTCCGGCCAGAAAGACGAACTCATTGTTGCGCGGTCCAAGGTCCGGATGATCCGGGTCGATCAGTACGTCGAGATGGTCTTTGTACTTCTGCTTGAACGCCTCCCGCGCCATCTTGCCCTTGCCGACAGCCATCGCGTCCGCTTTCATCGCCTTCGACAGCTTCGGGTCGCGCAGGGCGTACAGCTCACGCAGGCCGGGCACGACACGGTTTTCCTCTCCAGGCACGTCGGCAAACAGCTTGCCGCCCTCGACGATCTCCTTGATCGCCTGCTCGAATGGAATTGTCTTCCACTTGTTCTCGCCTCGCTTGCCGGTCCGCTTCAGCACCTTCGTCAACCGATAGGGGTCATATAACGTCTGCAATCCGGCCTGGCCCTTCGGGCAGAGTTTGCCGTCCAGTACCGCCGCGGCCTGCGGTTTCGTGGCGACCTCGATATGCGGCAACACGGTCTGCGGGCTGTACGGATTGCCATCGATCTTGACCGCGACGCCATCGAGGATCTTCACCCGCAATGGACAGGACGTATGGCACTGCAGGCAGACTGAATAGATCGTGTTTTCCGGCTCCACGAGTGGATAGCCGCTGCCCGCGTGCGCCGCTTCCTTCGCCTGGGCAAGCTCAACCTTGCCGAGAACTCCGGTCGCGCCCAGAAATGCCGCGCAACGGAACGTATCGCGACGCGTCAGGCCTTTAGGTGTATTGTTGTCGCTCATCTTATGCCATCCTTTCACGGTTCAGCACAAGGCGGTAACCGACGTACCACAACGCCGCACCGAGCGCCGTGATCCCTGCCAGCACGGACCATTCCATAGCCGACGGGAAGTATTCAAAGACCAGGCGGGATCGGATGTAGGCGTTTTCCAATCCCTTCAACTGGGGCTCGATCAGAGCCGGAACGACGAGGTTCAACCGCACGGCCATATAGGTCAGCGCAGTCAGCAGCCCCCCCGTGATTAGCGCCGGCGCACTCTTTGGGGCGCGCATGAACAGAATCAGCGGAATGATTGCGCCCAGGCCAAAATGGAAGACCCAGAACACGTACCAGTAGTGGCCGAACAGGACCTCTTTCATCAGCGCCGCCTCGGGTCCGATGTTGTACCACATCGGGATCGAATATTCGGCCCACTCGAGCAGCAGGTCGAATGCAAGCAGCCCGACGACGATTTTTCGCAGCATCTGGATCGCCTCGCCGGCCGGGTCCATATCATCGCCAAAGATCAGCGCAACCGCCAGCATCAACGCACCACCACTGACCAGTGCACCGGTCAGGAACAGAATCGGATACAGCGCGCTGTGCCAGTAAGGCCGCGCAACCACCGTCGCAAACAGCGCCCCGACGCCGCCGTGAAACGAGATCGCCAGCGGGATGCCAAGGCGGCCGAGGATTTTCAGCCGCGATTCATCCCGTTCCCGTTGCTCATCGGTGTAACCGTTTGCCGAGCCGATCAGCTTCGCAATCATGCCGCGCAGACCTTCCTGTTGGTTGGCCAGCAACGGGCGAAACGCCAACACGGACTCCGCGATGATCAGGATGAAGTAGGCCGTGTACAACCAGACCATCCAGGTCATCATGGACCCGAAATTGGGATGCAGGAACACGTTGACGGCGCGGAACGGGTGTCCGAGGTCGAGAAAGATGCTGAACAACGCCATAAACAACGTGGCCAGGGCGGTCAACAGGGCGTACGGAGCCAGGCGCTCCAGCTTGTTGAAGCCAAAACCGAATACCAGCGCACTGAGCAGAAACGCCCCGGCGCTCAGGCCAATGAAAAAGATATATGCGGCGACCCACAGGCCCCACGGGACGTAGCTGCCATAGTTGGCCAGACGGTGCCCCGTTTCGGCGCGCTGCCAGAGTCCCCAGGCACCGACGGCCGCAATAACGATCCACAGGACATACAGTACCCGGCGCAGCTGCTGATTCTTTGCAAACAGGCTCATCGCCGGCCTCCTCTCTCCAGTTGAATTACGCTCATCACGACACACACCCTCAATCGAGATAAAAGACAGAGGGTTTCGTGCCGAGTTCTTCCTTGAGCCGCGTCACATTCGGACGGCCGGCCAGTTCGGCAATCAGGCTTTTTGGATCGCTGACGTCGCCGAAATAGGTCGCGCCACCGATGCACGTCGTCACGCAGCTTGGCAGCATCCCGACGTGAACACGGTGCAGACAGAAGGTACACTTACGCGCGTTACCAACAGGACTGGCGTCGTCCTCGCGAACCCGTCGTTGCCCGTACTCGAAACTCGGTGCTTCTTCGTAGGGCTGGCGCGTGTTCTGATCACCCGTGTAGTTTTCGCCAAAATCGAAGGTCCGGGCGTTGTAGGGACATGCCGTGATGCAGTAGCGGCAACCGATGCAACGGTCATAGTTGATCGCCACCACGCCATCGGGACGTTTCCAGGTTGCGTTTACCGGGCAAACCGGCGTGCAGGGCGGGTTGTCGCACTGCATGCACGGCCGCGGCGTGAACCGGTAACTGACGTTCGGATAGGTGCCGATTTCTTCCTTGATGACCGGCCGATACACCACCTCCGGTGGCAGTTTGTTCTCGGCGATGCACGAAACGGTGCAGGCGTCGCAACCGACACATTTGCGCCGATCGATCGCCATCGACCAGTGCCGCTCTTCGACCGGTTTTTTGAGCGCACGCTCCAGATCGGCATGCATCCGCTCAAGCAGGCCAACCTTGTTTTTCGGCCAGCGAATTTCTTTGCGATAGCTGCGCGCATCGGGCGCTGTGGGCGCTTCGGCCGCGCGCGCCGTGACACTGTTGCGAATCGCTTCGATCGCAACGAATGCCGTGGCAGCGGCTGCGGCGGTGCCGCGCAGGACGTCGGCTCTGGTTACTGGATTGGACATCACGCTCTCCTCAGAACTTGACTTGCCAGTCCCAGGCAAGCACCCAGGTGTTCTTGTCACTCGAATCGTCGCGTTTGAACTGGACGTTCACGAGCGTATCGACGACTTTCTCAAAGACGTAGCCGGCTCCCGCGATCGCTTCGAGATCCACGTCACTGCCTGCCTTTGGCATGAAGGCGTCAGCGCGAACAACAATCTTGTACGGGTCATCGAATGGCGTCAGCGTCGAAAACGCGCTCAGCGTCGTGACGCGCGCACCAGTAGAGGTGCGTTGCTTGCCGTGGGCGACTTCAACACCGGCCGATGCGGCGTCGGCCTTGATGAATGCCAGGCCGCCGACCTGCCACGTCTCGATGCCGTTGACCGACGGCTCCATAGCGCCGAGCACGCTGAACTCGAGCTTCTTCAACGATGAATCGAGCAATTCCTGCAACTGCGCGGTCGTGCGCAGTTCGAGCAGCTTTGATTCGTTGTCTTCCGGCTTCTTGTAGCCGGGCCCGTTCATCAGCGATGCGTGAAACTGCAAGCCGTCGACCGGGTCCCCCGACAGCGAGACGCCCAGCCCCGTAGAGGTCTGAAGTTTGTGGGCATCGGTCGCAACCTTTTCAACATAACGGTGGCCCCAGGCCTTTTCGACGAATCCGACCCATGGCATGCCGCCTTGGCCGATCGTCACCGTCAGATTGCCCGGAATGTCGACGAACTGGAAATAGCCCTTCTTCATGTAGGCAAAGAAGCGCTTGTCGCTGTGCAGCTCGAGGCCGCCACTGCCATCCGGGGCAACGTCGACGAGCGGCCCGACGCGGCCCATATCGAGAACCACGCTACTTTTGACGTGGGGGGACAGGTGCGCCTTGAATCCCATGTAGAACCGCGTCACCTCGAACCCGTTCGGATTGGCCGTATTGCGGGTACCGCCCGTTTTCTCTGCGACCTGTACCGAGTAGCCCGTGTAGAGCTTTGCAGTTGGCTTGATACTCTTCTCGAAGTCTCCTTGCTCCGCGAAACTGGCCCATGGAATCGCGACCACTGCGATCGCGAGAATGACTGCCTGAATGAGACGCCCTGCTGCCGGATTCATCGCCGTGCTCCTTTCGGCCTGCTGTCTCTTCCATGTGACAGTAGAACACGGCGTCAAGGACGAAAAATTGACCGGGATCAACGATTGAGTACGGCTCAGAAATGAACGCAACTCAGGAAACTGCGCCAGGCGAGACGCACTTTGCCGCTCGATCGGGACAGGACGAGGCCCGTCAGCGTGATGAGGATACCGGGTGCACCGACATGCAACACGAGCCACCTGACGCCGCCCGCAAGCGGTATCAGATGGCTCGTTCTGGACAGTGCTTGTTCAGCGCCTGCCGCCGGCGCGTAGGCCCTGACTAATTCGCGACGCACCCCGTCTGCGAGCAAGTTCCATTATAAAAACTGCTATCCAGGACGAAGGATGTGCCGGCAGATCCAACCTGATCCGGCGCGTTATCGGTGAACTGGGTATCGACAATCGTAATTTGCGCACCGGCCGCGTCGACTTCAATGCCGCCGCCACGCGGAGCCGTGTTGTTCGAAATAACCGAATTTCGAATCGTGGCTGTGCCGCCTATGTTCAGGCCGCCGCCCTCCGACGTAGCCGTGTTGTTATCGATGGCGCTGTTTTCGATGGTGAGGTTGTTGGTCGACTTGATTCCCGCGCCGCTGATGCCATGATTGCCGGTAACCGTCGAATTGCGAAGCGTAAGCACGCTTGCACCGGTGGCCACGATACCGCCGCCGTCCGCGCCGCCGCGCAGCAGGCAGTTGTTGATGTCAATCGTGCCGCCCTGCGCAAAAACGAGAGCCTGTGCATCCGGGCCGGTCAATGTATCGAGGATACAGTTCGACAGTTCCACGGTAACATTGGGATCTGCAGACATCTGAACGGCTGACTGTTGTGCTTTAGATATTGTAACGTTGCTGACCTGATAAGTGGTTCCGTTTGCAAGGATTCCGTTGGCAAACGATGACGCGTCGATGATCGTCTGGTCAGGTCCCTGTCCATTGACAACGACCGGCCACGCGGCCGTGGTCGGCCCCCCACCGATCTGAAAAGCATAAGTTCCCTTGCAGAGTCTCAGCTCGACCACGTCAGGACTTCCGTTGTAGTATCCATCGGCAGCTAGCTTGTCTTCGACCGACTTCCACTTCCCATCGACCGTAATCTCAAAGGCCCGGCCGTCCGGACATAACGGTTCGGCGTCATCATCCGGCGTATTGGCATTTTCAACCATCGTGATCTTGACATTCGTCGTCTCCTCGCTGACGCCATTTGAAAACACATATGTAAATAGATCGGTAAAGGCTCCGGACTCCGGCGTATAGAGAAGTGCTTTACCATTGGGATGCCGAGCTACTGTCCCGTGCTGGGCCTGGACGAAATCGGCGATTTTGCGCGACTCCAGCGGCTCGGCGTAGTCGTTTTCGAGTACGGGCAACACATACGGTTTGATTTGTGACGGGTCCGCGTCCCAACTCTGCGTGAGCGTATAAGCATCATCGATCGAGTAAAAGGTTGGTCCAAATGGATCCGCGGCGAGCCGGGCCTGCTTCAGCAGAATACGAGAGCCCACGGACACCGAATCGATCGCGCCATCGGGGGTAGACGCGGCATCCGCAAACGTCGTCATGACGGGCAGTGCCGCGCAAATCTCAGTCAAAAACGCACAGACCATGCCGACATTATCCGAGTCGCAGTCGGGCGTTCGCTCGGGAAAATCCTGCACGCACTTTGCCGTAACGCGATCTTCTACACTCCAGGTCATCACATCACGTTCCGGATCGATGCCCGCACAGGTGCAGTCCTTTGCCAGTTCGTTGAGCTGCTCTACGACCGGCGGCAAGGGAATCACGGCAGACATCATTCCGCTTGGAATCGAGCTGAGGCTGGACTGTTGCGGCGCGAAACCGACAGATGGCCGGGATTCGACTCCATCACTGTCACTTGCAACAGGCACTTCCATGCGTACATTGACCAGATTCAGCCTCAGTTTGGTCACCTGGTCAATCTCCAGACCAAGCTCAAAACTGCCACCTTCCACCCGCAACATGCCGTCTTCGATCGCGGCGCGATTCATCTGGTTGGCCGCACCAGCGGCGCCGGCTCCGGTGCGCTGAAGTTGAACCTCATTCTGCGCAGCCTCCTCGGCGCTGACCTCGCCGTCGCGATCCATGTCCAACAGCGCCGGCCAGGCGGATATCTTGACGGCGCCGCAGCCGTCGGCAGGTTTTTCCCGGAATTCAAATGCCGGCAGCCCGAAACCACTGTCAATCGAATCTTGCAAAACATCTGATGGCGTTGCTTCAAACGCGCTGTTAAAGCGATCCGGAGCTACGGTCGTCTGGATCGCGGTCAACAGTGCGTCGAGATTATTGTCCATCTCCCCATCGCCGTCAACGTCGTGGCAACAGGGTTCACCAGTATCCGCCGGTAGTTTCAATTCGGCGAGCGTACTAACATTGTCCGCCGGTTTGTAGTCGGACAGCGATTCGACCGGCACACATTGCCCGACCTTGCACTGTGCGTCGCCCTTGCAATCGTCATCCGTCACGCACTGTATCTCGGCCGGCGGACATTTGGAATTTTCGTCCCAGAATGAATAGGGCAAGCCAAGCGCCGCCGCTGCCTCTGCCTGTGTCTCCGGCAGGTCGATTTTTTTCTTGCCGCTGCAGGCGCAACATGCGGCAACGATGCACCAAAGCGCGACAGCCCGCGCAAAGCCATGAATTCTGAACACCGATGGAACCCCTTGGACCTGGACCTCACATGCCTATTTAAAACAGCGTCTCCTTGACAGGAATGCGCACGCCGGATATACTAGCACAGCGCCCACGCGCCTGTAAAGTTAGGCGTCGCACGGGCTATGGATCTGGGCCATGGCCCTTCTCCACGGAGGGCGGTCGCCCGATTTCATAACGCTGTATGTCATCAGGCCATTACCAAATGTTACATACTTTCTTCGTTTTTGTCCGGGAGTTATTGTGATGATCAACAGAGCGTTCGCGTGGGCGACCCGTACCCTTCGCTTGCGGCGTGTCGTAGTATTGATGGCTACGATAACTGCGCTCATTTACGCCAATGCCCGCAACGATGTTCCGGTCGGGATCACCACCTCCCACCCCGCCGCGCAGCGCCCTGTGGCCGTTGATATCGATGGCGACCTGGATCTGGATGTTGTCGCAGGCTCCACAGGGAGTTCGCTGATCAGAGTTTATCGATCCAGCAACTTCGGCGCTGCCTTCGCGCCACAAACGGTCACAAACACGGGATTTGCCAGCCCACGTCCCGTGGCAGCCGGCGACATCGATGGCGATGGCGATGCCGACCTCGTCGCGATCGCCGGCGGAACGCAAACATTGGCCTGGTTTGAGAATGCGCAAACCGACGGGACGGTATGGACACTGCACACCATTACCGCACCGGTTCCCGCGAGTTCACAGGTGTTGTTGATCGACGTCGATCGCGACGGCGGCCTCGATGTGGTCGCGAGCGGTGATGTCACGGAAAGTGTGCTGTGGTGGCGCAATCTGGACCGGGTCGGTGGAAGCTGGAGCGCCGCCGTTACGATAGCATCCGGTGTTTCTGGTGAGATGTCGCTGGCAGCCGCCGATTTCGACCGCGACGGGGACACCGATATTGCCGTTGCGGACGCAGTCGGTGGGAGCATTTTCTGGGCGGAAAATTCGAGTCCCACCCTGCCAAACTGGACACAGTTCGTCATTGCCTCCGGCGCCAGTACGCCCAAATATTTGCGCGCCGCGGATATGAACCGGGATGGCTCGCCCGATCTGGTCGCATTTCGGTTGGGTGTCAATCAGATTTCGTGGTGGCGCAACGACGGAGCGGGGGGCTTTCCGTCGGGCGCACTGGGCGTCACGAACGGCGTGTTCGGCACATCGGACCTCGCGGTCGGCGATGTCAACGATGACGGCGTTCCCGATGTGCTGGCGGCAGTAGGCAGTTTCAACCAGCTATTGATGCTGTCGCGTGCCTCGACGTCCGATGTGATCTGGTCCGCGACGGTCGTGACCGGCACGTTGACGCCTCCCGGTTTTGTGCTGGCAGCGGATATCGCCTATAACGGCGTTGACGACATGGTAGCCGCGTCAGAGGCCGACGGGACAATCTCGTGGTGGCGAGGGTCGCGAACCGCCGGAAAACCATTCTTCTCAGCCAGTCGCGACAATATCTCGACGACGTTCGCGATCGCGGACTTTCGCGATATGGATGGCGATGGACGTACGGAGATTGCCGTCAATGGTCCGGCAAACAGCGGACGCGACTACTACGAACTTGATGACGCTGGGCTGTACCAATACGCGTATTCCCTCGGCTATCTGACGCCTGGCCATGACCCGGCCTATGCCGACCTGGACGGCGACGGCGATCTGGACGGTTTTCTGCATACGGAAATCGGCGCCGCGATTTCCATAAACAACGGTGACGGGACATATACGTCTGTTAACATCGCATCAGCCAGTTTCAATGCCTCGCTGGTTGACCGGCTGATGGAAGCACGCGATTTTGATCGCGACGGCGATCTGGACATCCTCGCATTCAATTACAGTACAAACAAGGTCAACTATTTCAGCAACGTCTCCGGTGATGCATCGTCGTGGACGCTCGTCGAAATACCGCACACCGACACGCTGGGCCGCGACTTCGCCCTGTCGGACGTCGACCGCGACGGAGATCTGGATTATTGGAACGTGAAGGAACGCGTCGCAGGCGTGATCACGCAGGAGGCCTTTACCTGGTACGAAAATCCGGGGTCCACCGCCGTCTGGGCCGAGCACGTCGGCACGCCGATGCAGATCGACAGCTTTACCGGCCGCTTCGGCGATCTCGATCTGGACGGCGACATGGACTTCGCCGGCCTCGATCCGGATCCTAACCTGGGCTGCTGCAACCCGATCTTGTGGTGGCAGAACACCGATGGCTTTTTCTCGACCCCTGTCACGGCACTCGTCGGCTCGCAAGCGGATGGCTGGACCGGCACGCCGAGCAATATTGTCGTCCGCGATATCGATGGCGATCGCGCCCCGGACATCCTGTTTGTCGCCGAATACCAGGGGCCTAAGCGGCTCATGTGGTACCAGAATCGGTTACGCCAGGGCGAAGGCTGGAAATTTGGACTGGTC
Source organism: Candidatus Dadabacteria bacterium (assembly GCA_003695505.1). Classification (GTDB taxonomy): domain Bacteria; phylum J088; class J088; order J088; family J088; genus J088. Next base: position 14,169 of record RFIY01000219.1, read on the forward strand.
AGCGATCCATTTCCGTTTACAGTATTTTCTGTCGACATCCGGGATTTCGGCGATGTCGACGGAGATGGTGACCTTGATCTTGTCCTGGATCTGATGACGGGTGATTATTCGCTTTACCTCAATCAGCTATCGCTACTGACGCTAACGGCATCCGCGCTGTCGCCTCCGGTGTTGGGCGATTTCCCCAACAGCACCGAACACCACATGCTTCCGGTTTTCAGGATCACACTGACGCACAATGGTGAGGCCGGCGACCCCAGCGTCAAGCTGTATTCGCTTGGTTTCAAGCTCGCCGATACAAGCGGCACAGATATCCTCTCTAACTTTCTGAGCACGTACCGGGTAGATGGACTCGAAGTGTATCGTGATACGGGAGACGACCAGTTCCCGCAGTTTATGACGGAAGAAGTCGGCGGGATGTTTTACGGCGGGCCGATTTCTGATAGCTTTCTGGGGTCCGTCACGTTCGAATCCTCCACCCCGGATGCCGACAATTTTTTTGTCGTCAATCTGAACGGCGGTGTAACCGTTCCGTACGGCAGTCCGGTAACCCTGTTTGCGGTTGTCCGCAGCGGTGGCGCGTTTGCACAGCCTCTCGGCACAGATTTCAATGTCGTCTTTAATCCGGCCAAAGCGAACGCCATTCGTACGGACACCGGCAAGACAATCGCAGCCGCCGGGCCGAGTATTCAACAGATGGTGTTTCACCGATCCGTCCCGATCCTCAATAACAGCGCTTCTGCAACAGGCTATCGCGGCGCCGGGCCACACTTGTTGACGTTCAGTTCGGCAATCGTCAGTTCCGCAGCGGGCGACAATTCCACGTCCACCGAGCCGGATCAGTTGACGCTGATCTCTGCGCCTGCGGGCATTACAGTCACGAACATCAACGCGAATGCCGCCGGGGACATCACGGCGACCGTCGAGATTCCACCGACAACTCCACTTGGCCCACTGAAGTTGTGGTTTGAGGTCGTCGACTACTACGGCTTTGGTTATAAAGGCGTCACCGATTTTGTGCAGATCAATGTACAGGATCCGCCGCCGCCCACAATCTCTGCAGGCGGCACGTTTGATATCAGGATCGGCTTTCCGCAGTCAGAGACGCTCGCAACCGTAAGCCACCCGACCGTGCCCGTGACCTCGCTCACCGTGAACGCGGTGACCGTACCAACATCCGTCTCTCTGCTCGGGCTGGCAAATAATTCCGGAAACATCACCGCCACGGTGTCTGTGGATCTGAGTGCTCCACTTGGCAATACCACGGTCGTCCTTGAGGTCGTCGCACCCGACGGACAAAAGGCCTATGATAGTTTCACGATCAATGTCCAGTATGACTATGCAACGATCACGAGTCTCGGCGACATTTCGATCGCCTGGAACTCAGAGAAACCGGCGTTGTCAATTGCGACAGTATCCCACCCCGTGGAAAACGACGGCGACCTGCTTGTCGAGCTGGTTACGGCGACGACAGGCTTGCTCGTCGATCACATCACAAATAATGCAGGGACGGTTACGGCCGACATTTCAGCGAGTCTGATGTCATTGCCCGGGAGCAATTCATTACACATTCGGGTGATCGACGCCAAGGGTCGAGATAGCAATCTGATCATCCCGGTCCAGATCACGAACAGCTCCCCGGTTTTCAACAACGTCACGTCTGCAGCCGTTGTATATTTTGCGGATCCGGCAACACATACGATTTTTGCCGTAACCGATGGGGAAGAGTCCTCATCGACGCTGCTTGTGACCGCTGTCTCCGTCCCCGCCGGAATCTCTGTTACAGGGATCACTAACGACAGCGGTACCGTATCCGCGTACTTCAGCGCCACGGCGCCGGCAACGTATGGCGACTACAGCGTCATTTTCGCGGCCACGGACAGTGTCGCCGGCACGTCTCAGATATCCGTAACGGTGTCCGTGATGAACAGCCCGCCTGATTTTGCCGCCAACGCGGGGATCGATATTGCTTACAAGGCACCGGCTGCCAGTGTTACATTGGGCACGGTATCGGACATTCAAGACCCTGCCGCCGCACTGGTCGTATCTCTGGTTACCGCATCCGCAGGCTTGTCTGTGACGGGAATCTCGCAGACCGCAGGACTGGCTGCAGCGTGGATCTCAGCACCGACGTCCGGATTCGGCAGTTTCCCGGTCACATTCCGCGTAACCGATACTCAGGGCGCCGACACCATCCGCAGCATCGTCGTGAATGTCGTCAACACGCCACCGGCGACCGCGCCGACCGCGCCGGTATCTGTTGTTCGCAACGGCACCGCGAAGCTGTTCGACCTGGCATCGGCTACGGACACCCAGGATCCGGCCAGTGCGCTGCTGTTTTCCGCCGTAACCGTACCTGCCGGTATGAGCGTTACAGGGACCAGCAATACAAATGGCTTGTTCCGCGGCTACCTTGCCAGCGATTTGACGTTGCCGCCTGGCCCCTATCAGATCATTGTGCGCGTGGTCGATACCCAGGGCGCGGCTTCGTACAGCGCGCTGGACGTAACACTTGTCAACACGCCTCCGTCGTTTGTCCCCGCGCCGACGGTTTCGATCATACACAACGGTCCGGCCAAATATGTCACCCTGGCAACGGTTTCAGATATCCAAAGCGCTGCATCCAGCCTGTCCGTCTCGGTTGTGACTGCGCCGGTCGGCCTGCATATCGAGGGTATCACGAATTTTTCCGGCGTCATCTCGGCGACCGTCTCGACGACACTCGCCACTACACCCGGCTCCAAACTGTACACACTTCGCATCGATGACCCGGACGGGTTATCGACGTACGCCGCGGGTCTTAGTATCCAGGCGATTGACACGCCCCCGACCATCACACCGGTCCCGGATCCGACGTTGACGTTGTTTCTGTTCGGCCCCAGGGCAACGGCCGCGGTCGGCGACCTGTTTGATTACCAGGATGCCCCGGCTGCCCTGACTGTGTCCATACCGGCATTCCCGTCTGATCTTGCAGATATCGGCTTTTCCCAAGTTGGCACAACGTTAATGTTTGAAGCACGAACGAGCAGTTCGGCGACCTTCCGATCTTTCTCCGTGCCGGTGATTGTTACCGATACCTTTGGCAACGCAACCAGTCAGGACGTCACTGTAGAGATCGTCAACTCTCCGCCGGCCGTTACTTTGCCGTCATTACAGACGATTGTCTCCGGCACGCCGGCGTGGCTGTATTTGGGTAAAGTCTCGGATTACCAGACGCCGCCTCAGGGGCTGACGTTTTCCATTGCCAGCCATCCAGAGGAACTCCAGATTCTTGAAACAGAAATATCAGCATCCGGCGACTACCGCATTCAGGTGTTACCGGACAAGGCACTGTTTGGCGGCGCCGTCATCAAATGGCAAGTGCAGGATCCCGATGGTGCCAGCCTGAATTTTGCCGTGCCGATCGAAATCGTCAAACCACCGGTCGCCGAGCAGGTCTGCACCGGCACGGCGTGCCTGACGGCCTTTAACGTGCGGAATGTAGTCAAGGGTGTTGCACTGGGAACCACGAAGTTTTCGGTTGGGGAGGTCGATCCGTCATATGACCAAATCGAAATTGCGGCTCTGGATCCCGGGCTCCAGGTTGGGGACGTAACGACGGTTCTGGATGAGACGCGGAATGTGTCCGTCATTCGTGCGGAACTCGCCACCACGGCGGAAGAGGTCGGACGATCTTTTCGCTTTGTCATAAACGCCATTCGCGATGGCGACGTGGGCAACCAACTTGTAGCAGTCGGTACGGTTGTGGCCGACTGGTCAACACCGTCTCTCGATCTATACCATGACGAGCCCCTGTTTGTTGGCGACCTGACGCCCAGGCGCGATGTCCGTCTTGCCGACGTGTCGGATTTGTCCTTTCCTGTCACGGCACTGATTGTCACACTGAAACCCGAGTCGCCGGATCTTGACATCGAGAACGTTCACATTGCAGACAATGAAATCCGCGGGGATCTGCGATTGCTGCGAGATGTTACGGAACCGGTAGACTCCCATATTTATGTTGCTGTTTCCAACAAGGTCTTTAATACTGCTTCTGGCGAACTGCGAATCATACTCGGGGCAGATCGGCCTCAGTTCACCGTCCTTGGCGGCTCGCGGGACAAACGCGGCAGGCATCAGGCCGGCCACATCAATCTTGGCCGCGACAGGTGCAAGGCAAACGGAGATACGGTCGAGGGGCAGTCGATCGGTGGGTGCGCGTTCGCAACCATGTTCACTGCGCGCGGCATACTCGCAGCGGTATCCGACAGCAACTTTGAGCCGAAAGACCTGGAATTCAACTACAGGATTGTATACTCGGATCAGGTTTCCTCAGGCCAGGCTGGTGCAACGGACACCGAACCCGGCATTCGGATTGATCGAATCGAATTCTTGCCTGG
>RFIY01000220.1 GCA_003695505.1 Candidatus Dadabacteria bacterium
CAGCGAGCAGGACGGACAGCTCTGCTACTGGGATCTCGTCAATGGCGGTTACAAGCCGGTCGATCACGATCCGCGCCAGATCTGGATTCCAGACCTGAAAGCCGACGGCAAGGTCGTCGACAAGAATCCGAGCGCGACGACGCTGGATATGGGCGACGGCGTGCTGCTGGTCGAATTCCACACCAAGATGAACGCCGTCGACGAAGGCATCATCAAGGCACTGCTCGGCGCCGTCGAACGGGCCGAGAACGAAGGCTGGAATGGCGTTGTCATTGGCAACCACTCCGACACCTTCAGCGCCGGCGCCAACCTGATGCTCGTGATGATGCTGGCCAATCAGCAGAAGTGGGACGACCTCGCCAATATGGTCGACGAGTTCCAGCAGGCCAACATGCAGCTCAAATACAGCAAGGTGCCGGTCGTCGCGGCCGTCGGCGGCATGGCGCTCGGGGGTGGCTGCGAGATCCCGATGCACTGTGATCGCGTCGTCGTCGCCGGCGAGGCCTACATGGGGCTGGTCGAAGTCGGTGTCGGGCTGATCCCGGCTGCCGGTGGCACCAAGGAGCTCGTCTGCAAATTGCAGGCAGGCGTACCGCACGGCATTACGCTGCCGCCGCTGGCGCTGGCCGAGAAAGCCTTCGAAAACATCGCGCTGGCCAAGGTCAGCACGTCGGGCAAGGAGGCGATCGAAAACGGACACCTCAGCCCGTGGCAGGCCCGCGTCGAGCTCAATCGCGACCACATCATTCACTGGGCCAAGCAGGAGGTCCTCGGCCTGAGTACGGCCGGGTATCGCCCGCCCCAGCCGAAACCGGTTCGTCTGCCGGGTGGCGGCGCCTATGGCGCGCTGCTGGTCGGTCTTGACGGTTTCCTCAAGTCCGGGATGGCAAGCGAATACGACGTCGAAATCGGCAAGCGGCTCGCCAAGGTCATCACCGGCGGTGATGTGCCCGAGAACCTCGAAGTCGATGAGCAATATATCCTCGATCTGGAACGCGAGGCGTTCCTCAGCCTTTGCGGCGAGGACAAGACCAAGGAACGGATTCAGCACATGCTGATGAAGGGCAAGCCGCTGCGGAATTGATCGGGACCTCGAACGGATACCTCAGGAGTTAGAAAAATGGAACTGAAAGAAGCAGTCATTGTCGCGGCCAATCGCACGGCCGTGGGCAAAGCGAACAAGGGGAGCCTCGTCAACGTTCGCCCCGATGACCTGGCCGGACTCGTCCTGAAGGACGTCGTCGAGCGGGCCGGCATCGACGCCGGACTCGTCGAAGATCTGCAGATGGGCTGCGCCTTCCCGGAAGGGGAGCAGGGGCTGAATATGGGACGGATCGCAACGTTCATTGCCGGGTTCCCGCACAGCGTGCCGGGCTCGACCGTGAACCGATTCTGTTCATCGGGCTTGCAGTCGATCGCGATCATTGCGAACCGCATCCAGGTTGGCGAAATCGAGTGCGGGATCGGTGCCGGCGCGGAGTCGATGTCGATGGTGCCGATGGGCGGCAACAAACAGGTGCCCAACCCGGCGCTGGCCGCGGAGTTTCCGGAGGCCTATATTTCGATGGGCCATACGGCCGAAAATGTGGCGACCCGCTACGGCATCAGCCGTGAAGAGCAGGACCGCTGGGCGGCGATCAGCAACGAACGTGCGGTGGCGGCCATCGAGTCGGGCGCGTTCAAGGATCAGATCGTGCCGGTACAGGCCTGGCGTCTGAAGGCCGACAAAAAGACGAAGGAATACTTTACCTTCGATACCGACGAAGGGCCGCGCAAGGGGACGACGCCGGAGGTCCTGGCCAAATTGCGGCCCGTGTTCGCGACCAACGGTTCGGTCACGGCCGGCAACGCCAGCCAGATGTCGGACGGGGCCGCGGCCGTACTGCTGATGAGTCGTGAGCGCGCCGAGAAAGAAGGCCTCAAGCCGATGGCGCGTTTCGTCACCTTTGCAGTGGTCGGCTGTCATCCCGATGAGATGGGCATCGGCCCGGCGCTGGCCGTGCCAAAGGCGCTGCAGCAAGCGGGCCTGTCCGTCGATGATATCGATCTGTTCGAGATCAACGAGGCGTTCGCCAGCCAGTTCCTCTATTCGCTGCAACAGGCGAACATTCCCGAAGACAAGGTCAATGTCAATGGCGGCGCGATCGCGCTGGGCCATCCGCTCGGCTGTACCGGCGCAAAGCTGACGACGCAGCTCGTCTATGAGCTGGAACGCCGCAACGGTCGCTATGGTGTCGTTTCGATGTGCATTGGCGGCGGCATGGGGGCGGCAGCCGTATACGAGCGGCTGTCCTGAGCATCGAGTTTGATGCAGTAACGGAAGCGCCGGCTCCTGGGCCGGCGCTTTTTGTTTGTGGCGCGGATATCCGTTGCAGGGGAAACCTCCCTCGGCGGGTGGCTCCCGGCTCGGGGCCGGGATGATGGTTTTCGCGCCGCTGCGCGGCGAGGCTTGTGTGTCGCGGGCCGTTGTCGCCGGACGGGGCGCATTGGCGGCTGGAACCCGGCTCGGAGGCCGGGATGAATATATGAAAACGCGCGTTCCCCCTTGTTTCGTGTTGGCCCGCGCATTAAGCC
>RFIY01000023.1 GCA_003695505.1 Candidatus Dadabacteria bacterium
CCCTTGGATACGCCAGCTTCGCGGGCGATATCCGCCAGGGATGTGTTCTGGTAGCCGTTTTGGTTAAAGCACGTCAGCGCTGCATCGAGGATACGTCTGCGCGCCGCCTCCCGGCGTTCTGCCTGCGTTCGCGGCGCATCAGGGATCTGCTGAGGCTGCTGGGACAAATGGGACTCCAGAAACTTACTGTCCGTTCAGTCAGTAACTTTATATCAGACGCAGACGTGCCACGGCAAGCGAACAGCGCGGCGGCGATGTGGCATGCTGATAACCGTTCAGCAAAAATCGAAAGGATCACACGATGCGGTTGCGATGCCTGACCATGTCTGCGCTTGCCATCACCACGCTGATCGCCTGCAAGACCGGCGACCGAACGCCCGCTACGGCCTCCCCACCTGCCGACGCGACGGAATTGCGCGCCCACTGCGAAACTCATATCGGACAGCCGCGCGTCGTCGAGGCCGCACCCGGCGTATGGGTGGCCGTTGGATACGATCTGGCCAATGTGATCCTGATTCAGACCGACGAGGGAAGCGTCATCGTTGACACGGCGATGAGTCCCGCCCGCGCGCGCCCGATTCGCGAGGCGTTCGGCGACCGACTGCGCGAACCGGTTCGTGCGATCGTCTATACGCACTCGCACATCGATCACATCGGTGGCGCAAGCGTATGGGCCGAGCCGGAGACCAAAATCTGGGCGACCGATGCCTTCGTCCCCCACTTCCTGAAGCAGTATGACGTGTTCCGTGTTGCTGAAAGCCGGCGCGGCGCACGCCAGTTCGGCCGGGACGTCCCGCTGGACCAGCTTCCCTGTTCAGCGCTGGGCCGACGCATCGACCTGGACGCAGCACTCGAAACCGGCGTACGTCTCCCGACGAATACCTTCTCGGGTCGAGCGACGTTCGAAGTCGGGGGAACCCGTTTTGAACTCGTCGAGGCACACGGAGAGACAGATGACCAGCTCTTCGTCTGGCTGCCAGAGCGCCGCGTCCTGCTCGCCGGCGACAATTTCTATTACACGTTTCCGAACCTCTACACGATTCGCGGGACGCGCCCACGACCGGTCCGCGAATGGATCGCCAGTCTGGACACGATGCGACGACTGAAGCCCGAAGTGCTGATCGGTTCTCACACGATTCCGACAACAAGCGCGGATCAGGTTCAGGAAGTCCTGCGGGACTACCGGGATGCGATCGCCTGGGTATTTACCCAGACCGTGCGCGGCGCCAATGCCGGCCTGACCATAGACGAAATCGCCGAACACGCGGCGTTGCCTCCGCATCTGGCCAACAAACCGTGGCTACGCGAACTCTACGGCCAGGTGGACTGGTCCGCCCGCGCGATTTACACGTCGGAGCTTGGCTGGTTCGATGAGGATCCGGCCGACCTCTATCCGTTACCAGCGACCACCCGCGCGCGGCACCTGATCGATGCGATGGGCGGCGCGGACGCGGTCGCCCGGCGGATCGTCGAAGCCGGACGCGCGCACGATGACCGCTGGGTACTCGACCTCGTCCGCTGGTGGCGTCGCGCCGACCTGCCATTGCCCGGCGACGTGCTCGAAACCTGGACGACGAGCCTGCGGCGTGTGGCCATGCAGACACCGAATACGAACGGCCGCGGTTATCTGCTGCAATACGCACTCGAAATCGAAGGGCGCGTCAAAGCCCCCGGCAAGCCGAAACTCGACGACGAGCTGGTTGCGGCGCTACCGGTAGACATGTTTTTTCAGGCGCTGACCACCAGGTTGCGCCCGCACGAGGCGCTCGATGTGGCTGAAACGGTCCGGTTCGATATGACCGATCTCGACCAGCGCTGGTTTGTCTCCATCCGCAACGGCGTCGCCGAGGTCGCCACCGACGCCCCGCTGCCGGGCGCACCTCCCGTAGTCGCCCATGTCGTGACGACGAGCGAGACCTGGAAACGCCTCGCCCTGAAACTGATCAACCCGCTGCGTGCGATCGCGTCCGGCAATCTGAAGGTGGTCGACGGGAAGGTTGCATTCCTGAAGTTCATCACGCGGTTCGACCGCGATTTGTGATGTTCACTACCCTCGCACGATCCGCAGTCCGAGCCAGACCAGCAACAATGCCAGCAGCAAATTGACGCGACCCACCCAGGACGCGGCCCGGCGCAATCGGTCGCGTTCCGTCTCGGTGGCAGCATCCACCGCGCGCGGCCCAAGCCAGAAATCGTGTACCGCGGACACGATCATCACGGTCGTCATCAGACCCAGCTTCCACCGTGCACGGTCGACCAGGTCGCCAGAACCGCTCAACAGCATCCCTAACGACACGCCACGAACCGCGAGGTTGTAGAGTCCGGTCACGAGCATCGCGACGAGCACGATCCACCCGATCGTGCGGAACCGATAGCCCGCGTCCGCAAGTATGGCGCGCCGCGTGTCTTCATCGACAGCCCGCCGAAGTCCGGGCAGCACCACAGCGGCGAGAAAGATCATGCCGCCAATCCAGACGCACGCACCGAGAAGATGCACGAATACCGAGATGCGATACATTCCCATTGTTCCGGGCGCAGGAAGCAGGTGCTCAGATCTGGCTCAACACCATCAACGCTGCCAGCGCCGCTGCAAACACCACCACCGCCCATCCCGATTCGCCATGGGGAGCCGTGGCCGGAAGATGTTCATTCGGATTCATGGGGCTACCTCGATCGTGAGACCGTCGTTCAAATGTCCTGTTCATGAGTATAGGGTGTCCACACGCCGGAAAGATTGATCTGCATCAACGTTCACGCCCATCGATGTTGCTATGCTGTGTTGTGGAAGAAGCCCCTGCAAACGGATGCTGAGATGACCTCGATCAGTCCAGAGCTGCTGGAACGCCTGGATGCACGGCTGCCGCGCTATACCAGCTATCCGACCGCCGTTGAATTCGAGCAGCCGGCGCCGGTCGACGCGTGGCGCGAACAACTTGCGACGCGGGGCGATGCGCCGGCTGGCGTCTACGTCCATCTGCCATTCTGCCGCAGCCTGTGTCTGTACTGTGGCTGTACGATGGCGCTGCGCAAGACAGCCTCGGATGCCGACCCTTATCTCGATCAGCTCCATCGGGAAATCGAGCTGGTTCGCGATCTGCTGGAAGCGCCCGCGCCACTGGCCGAGCTTCACCTTGGCGGCGGCACGCCCAACTTCCTGACCGGTTACCAGTTGACCCAATTGATGCAGGCATTGCGGCGGACATTTCCGATCATCGACGATGTGGAAATCTCCATCGAACTTGATCCGCGCACCGTGTCGCCGGGCACGGTTGAGCTGCTGGGCGAACTGGGATTCAACCGTTTCAGCCTTGGCGTGCAGGATTTCAACCCGGACGTTCAACTGGCGATCAATCGCATCCAGCCGTTCGAAATGGTCGCCGAAATTCTCGAAGCGTGCCGCAACCAGCAGACACGTGGCGTCAATTTCGATCTGATCTATGGCCTGCCGCACCAGACCGTTGCATCGTTTCGCAGAACGCTCGAACAGGTCATCGAGCTGCGTCCGGACCGGATCGCGGTGTACAACTTCGCCTGGCTGCCCGACCTGAAGCCGCACCACCGCAAGCTTCCCGAAGACGCACTGCCCGACCGGCGGACGAAGTTCGAGATTTACCTGCTCGCGGTCGAAATGCTGACGGGAGCGGGCTATGTACACATCGGCATGGACCACTTTGCGCTGCCCGACGACGAGCTGACGCAGGCGCAACAGAACGGCACCCTGCGCCGAAATTTCCAGGGCTATTCGATTTCGCGCAGCCCTGACACGATTGCGTTCGGCCTGTCATCCATCGGACGGATCGGCAATGTATTCGCGCAGAACACGAGAAGTTTTCAGGAATATGCCCGCGCCGTCAATGCGCGTCAGTTGCCGCTCGATCGTGGGCTCGTCGTGGACGAAGAAGACAGGCTGCGAGAGCGCATCATCCAGCAGATCATGTGCTTCTTTCAGGTTGATTTCGACGCCTTCGAAACCGAGACCGGCGTCCGCATTCCCGAACGTTTCCCGGAGGCGCTCGAAAAACTCGCGCCGCTGCGTGAACTGCAACTCGTCGACTGGGACGATCACGCGTTGCACGCCAGCGAAACAGGGCGCCACTTTGTGCGCAACATCGCCTCCGCGTTCGACCGGCACCGGGGAAAGGGCGGTTTTGCCGCGTTTTCGCGCGCGGTCTGATCCCGATCAGGACAGGTAAGCATCCGGCCACAGGCGCGCGGCGATTTCACGCTGCGCGGCTTCTCTTCGCCATTCGTGCGAAGAGGTATCGAGACGCAGGGCATGATCGAGCAGCGGCTGCAATGCGTTGCAAACCTCATCGGCAAAGGTCGGATCATCCACCAGCAGATTGCATTCCCGCTCCCAGAAACTGGCTGTCGCATCCAGATTTGCGGAGCCGCCACAAACGACACGGCGGTCCGCGACCGACAGCTTGGCGTGCACATACGGCCGCACGCGTTCTCCCTGTACCGCCATGCGCCGGCATGGGCCGGCGACGAACTCGTACACTTCGATACCGGCGTCGGCCAGCGCCCCGAAGCGCTGTTTCGTCACATATTCGAACAGTTCGCGATGCCGTCCGCCACGGAAGAACGTCCCATCGAGCCGGCGCGCCAGAACAGAGCCGGTCAGGAACTGGACGCGCACGCCGCGGCGCACCGCTGCGGTCAGCAGTTCGGCGATGCGCTCGAACACAGGAAAATCATTGACCAGAAGCAGGTGCTCCTGGGCCCCCGTGATCAACGCCTCGTACGCCGCCAGCGCGTTGGCATCTCTCGTCCCGTCATGAACGATCAGACGTATCGGTCCTTCACGGCCGCCCGGCGGCAATGTGGATTCGGCAGGTTGCCCGGCCTGCGCACGCTGCCAGGTCCGTTCGAACATATCCGACAACGAATCGACGGCGGCACCTTCCACGCGTATATGCGCGTCCAGCCAGGGGATCTCTTCGGCTTCGGTCCAGTCGGCGATCGGCACCTCGCACCAGTCATGCCAGTATTCATCGGCCGCATTGCGTCCGCCAACCCAGGCGACCGAGTCGTCCACAATGGCAATCTTGCGATGATCTCGCTGCCGCAGGCGCAAAGCATCCAGGCTGTCGGTCAGCCGCACCGGATCAACTGATGCGATCTCGATATTGTCGATTCGGCTGACCTTGTGCAAGAAGTCATTCCAGGTGCCGAGGAAGTTTTCATTCGACCACAGGGCATCGACAAGCAGGCGTGTGCGCACACCTCTTGCCGAAGCCCGTGCCAGCAGGACGGCGAGTTCACGCGTGAACCGGCCTTCGCGAAAAATATAGAATTGCAAATCGATCGTCCGGGAAGCCTGCTCGATCGCCTCGAACAATTCTTCCCGCGCCGCGCGGTTGTCGCAATTGAATTCGACGGCGCCCGACGCTCGTGGCGCCTGGCGGCAATATTGCTGGATGCGCCAGTCGAGTTCTTCGGCCGCTGCGGCCCGCGCGACCAGTCGCTGCGCTTGGGCCACAAGATCTTCAAGTCTGTCGTAAAGATCCTGCGGGGCGTCTGCATAGAAAATGTCATCGCACCAGCCCGACGCAAACTCACGTTCAGTGACGACCGCGCCAACAACAGGAACGCCGTCGGCCATCAGGCGCCGAATGGTCAGATCAAGAAAGACAGGCCGGAAATTGACCGACCACGACTCGAATTTTTCGCGCTCTGGTGCAACGGACAGCACCCCGCGCCGCGGCCAGCCGTACCGCTTCAGACGCTCGACAATCTTGCTGCCCCGCTCTGCCCGTCCCAGATCGATGTACAACAGATCCGCACCCTGATCGATCAGCGTATGCAACGTGTCGGCCCAGTCTGATGGTGTATTGGCAAACAGGGGCTCTACAGAGATCAGGATCAATGGCCCGGAACCGAGCACATGAACGACGGAAGAGACCCCCTCCTGGGGAGCCGCAACCGATTCGCCGCTGGTTCCGACCAGCTCGATCCGTAGTGGTGCTACGCCCGCCGTAATGGCGGTCGTATGCAATACGGCCAGACCATCGGCGCCCGGAGCCGCAACACCCAGTTCCCTGTCGCCGGCAAGGAACCGAACTTCGCGGATCAACGGGGCGCGAATCGTGCCTGGACGATAGCGGAGCGTCAATTCACGCCCCCTGGCCACCACGGCATCGCGCGGCCCCTGGCCGCCAAAGGACAGGTATGCACCTGCCAGCGTCTGCCGCTCGATAAATGCGCGCACGCCGTCCCAGAAACTATCGCGCTGCTCGCCAGTCGTCAGCTCAACGCGGCCAAACAGACTGTCAACGATCGACGTAAACAGGCCCCGCTGCTGCGATTCGTTCGTGTCCTCGGTC
>RFIY01000221.1 GCA_003695505.1 Candidatus Dadabacteria bacterium
ATCGAACAGAACCCCGACACCGAGCAAATCCTCAGCGATCGGGTCAATGCACTGGTCGTCCACGGCAGTGGCGCCAGCGCCGAGGTGCTACGCGAAGCAAACGCGGCAGACGCCGATCTGTTCATCGCGGTCACGGACCAGGACGAGGTCAACCTCGTCTCCTGTATCATTGCCCGCCAACTCGGCGCGCGCCAGATCATCGCCCGGGTCAAGAGCGGACATTTCGAATCGGGACAATTCGATGCGAGCGCGCTCGGCATCGACCTGATCATCAATCCGGAATCGGTCGTCGCCGAGGAAATCGCCGAAGTCCTGCGCTACACCGAGGCCACCGATGCCGCCGAGTTTGCCGACGGCAAAGTCGTCTTCGTCGGCTATCCGATTACCGAAGACAGCGACCTCGCCGGCCTCGCGATCCGCGACATCGGTCTGATCGGCCCACTCTACCCGTTTGTCGTCGTCGCGATCACACGCGGCGACGAGACCGTTGTGCCACGGGGTGACGATGTATTGCAGGCCGGAGACGTTGCGTACATCGTCTGCAAAAAGAGCGACCTGGCGCGCATCGCACCACTGTTTGGCATCGGCCGCGCCGAAAACGGCAGCCAGCGCGTGTTTGTGCTTGGCGGCTCACGCATCGGACGCAACCTGACCGAACTGCTCGCGCGCCGTGGCTTTCGCGTGACGATTGTCGATCGCGATCCAGACATCGCGCAGGCACTGGCCCGGGAATTCGACGAACCGGTCCGCGTACTGAACACGCGCGGCACCGACATGGACACATTGCGCAGCGAGGGTCTTGGCAAGGCCGAGGCATTCATCGCGGTTACGCACGATGAGCGATCAAACATTCTTTGCTCCTTGCTCGCCAAAAAACATGGTGCCGATCGCGCCATCGCACTGGTCGACGGCCAGGAGTATCTGCATCTGTCACCGCAACTCGGCGTCGATGCCAGCATCAGTCCACGGCTGGCCACGGCCAGCGCCATCCTGAAATATGTGCGTCGCGGCGACGTGGCCGATGTCGCCGTCGTTGAACAGGCCAACGCCGAAGTTCTCGAATTCGTGGTCCACGAAGACAGTCCGCATCTGGGCCAACCGTTGCGCAATCTGGCTCTTCCGCGCGGCGTCAATCTTGGGGCGATCATCCGCGAAAAAGATGTCATCATTCCCAAAGGGGACACGGAACTCGCGGCTGAAGACCACATCATCGTCTTCGCGCTTCCCGATGCCATTGGCGATGTCGAAGATTTCTTTGCTGCATCCGGCGCCTGAAGTGATGGCGGTCAGGACAGCAACTGGAGCGCCCGGATGAACCATCGTCTGATGGCGCGCGTGGCCGGCCTGCTGCTGATTGTTCTGGCGCTGGCCCTGCTGGTACCGATTGCGATCTCGCTCTGGTTCGCGGACGGACAGTGGCCGGTGTTCCTGAGCAGCGCCATGGTCGCCGGTTTCATCGGTCTGTTGTTACGAAGCACGCGCGCGACCGACGAACTGACGCATCGCGAAGGCTTCGCGATCGTGGTCACTGCCTGGACACTGTTTGGCGTATTCGGGGCGCTGCCGTATCTGTTCAGCGGCACACTCGGATCAGTCGTCGACGCACTGTTCGAAAGCATTTCCGGGTTCACGACGACGGGATCGTCGGTTTTGACCGATGTCAGCGCCGTCGCGCCATCGCTGCTGTTCTGGCGTTCGATGACCCACTGGCTCGGCGGCATGGGCATCATCGTGCTGTCGCTCGCGATCATGCCCTTCCTTGGCGTCGCGGGAATGCAACTGTACAAGGCAGAAGTCTCGGGGCCAACCAAGGAGCGGCTCTTGCCGCGCATCGAGGATACCGCACGGCTGCTCTGGATGATTTATGTCGCCCTGACCGTAGCAGAGGCGTTTCTGCTTGCAATGGGCGAGATGGACTGGTTCGACGCCGTCAATCACGCGATGGCCACGGTTGCAACGGGAGGGTTCTCAACCCGCTCCGGCGGTCCGGCGGAGTTTCAGTCGGTCTACACGCGCGTCATCTTGACCATCTTCATGTTCCTGGCGGGGGTCAACTTCGCACTGCACTACACGGCGCTGCTGCGACGCGACATTCGCGTGTTTCTGCGTAGCGACGAATTTCGTTTCTTTTGCTGGACGCTCGTTGGGGCCGGCGTGGTTGCGACAATTGCGACCTATCCTCTGTACGACAACCTGGTCGAGGCCTCGACGCGCGCCTTCGCCACGGTAACCAGCATTGCGACATGCACCGGCTTCACGTTCGAGGATTTCGACCAGTGGCCGCAGTGGCTCCAGCTCGGGTTGCTCTGTCTGATGATCATGGGCGGGATGGCCGGATCAACTGCAGGCGGCATGAAAGTCGTACGCGTTCTGGTCATCTTTCGTTATGCCGGCATCCAGGTCTACCGCCTCGTGCATCCGCGAGCAGTGCGCGTCCTCAAACTGGACGGCCGACACGTCGGCGAAGACGTGGTTGGCGCGATTCTCGGCTTTGGCGCGATCTATTCCGCCACCGCCCTGATCGGAACGCTCATCATTACCGCCAGTGGGCTGGATCTGACGACGGCGGCCAGCAGTGTCCTGACGGCCATGGGCGGCGTCGGCCCGGGACTTGGGGCCGTCGGACCGACAGACAATTTTGCGGCGATTCCGGTTGTCGCCAAATGGACCATGATCGCCTGCATGTTGCTTGGGCGACTCGAGCTCTACTCTGTTCTGGTTCTGTTTCTGCCCAGTTTCTGGCGCAAGTAATCGGCGTCAGCCGACACTCAGTTCCGCCAGCACCGCATCGGCGACCGAATACGGATCCTGCTCACCGGATGCTGCCGCGTCAATCAGCCCGGCAATCCCGGTCTGTTCCGTGATCGCACGATCCAGCCGCCGTTCGAAGCGATCGCGCAGTGCCTGCCGGACATGGTGCACGCGCGCGCGGCGGACACGATCTTCGAAACGCCCCGTCTCATCGAGCCACCGCAGATGATCATCGACGGCATCGGCCAGATTCAGGACGCCCTCGCCAGAACTGGCAATCGTGCGTACGATCGGCGGCTTCCAACCGTCGAGGTCACCCCCAAGCTCGATCATCGCGCGGATCTCGCGTTCGGCGCGATCGACACCCTCGTGATCGGCCTTGTTGAGGACGAAAATATCTGCGATCTCGAGGATCCCGGCCTTGATTGCCTGAATGTCGTCCCCCATACCGGGCACCAGAACGACCAGCGATGTATGCGCCGTGCCGACGATATCGACTTCGTCCTGACCGACCCCGACCGTTTCGATGACAATGCGATCCATGCCCATCGCATCCATCACCGCGACCACATCACGGGTCGAACGGCTCAGCCCGCCGAGGTTGCCGCGCGTCGCGAGTGAACGCACGAACACACCGTCGTCGGCTTCGTGCTGGCGCATGCGGATCCGGTCGCCGAGGATCGCGCCGCCACTGAACGGGCTGGTCGGGTCGATCGCAACGACCCCGACCGTCAGTCCACGATCGCGCCAGACACGAACGAGCTGATCGACGAGTGTGCTTTTCCCCGACCCGGGGCTCCCCGTCACGCCGACAATGCGCGCCCGGCCCGTATCCGGATAGAGCTCACGCAACGCATCGAAGCCGGCCGACACGCCGTCGTCGAGCAGCCGCATCAACCGCGCGGCCGCGCGACGCTCGCCGCCGCGCACACGTTGCGCCAGTGTCGCCACGGTCAGGCCGCCGATTTCGGTCGCACGTTGTCACGGACCCAGGCAATGATCTCCTCGGTCGTCGTTCCCGGGGTGAACAAACGTGCGATGCCTTCCTGCTCGAGTGCCTGCAGATCATCCTCCGGGATGATGCCACCGCCAAAGACGATGATGTCGTCGGCGCCACGTTCCTGCAGTAACTTCCGAATCTTCGGGAAATAGGTCATATGGGCACCCGACAGGATCGACAAGCCGATGGCGTCGACATCCTCTTCGATCGCGGCAGAGACAATGGATTCGGCCGTCTGATGCAATCCGGTATAGATAATTTCGAATCCGGCGTCACGCAGCGCACGCGCAACGACCTTCGCACCGCGATCGTGTCCGTCCAGGCCGGGCTTGCCGACGAGGATTCTGATTCGGGCCTGTTCCTGCATGCCTGTACCTCTGATCACACTGCTGTCAATTGAATCGCAATTCATTTTAGCAGGTGATGCGCCGCAGTCGCCCCGTCGAGCCGCATTTGCCAGGAATCGGCGATTTGGCGACGATGAACGGCATGCCGTTCTTGTTGCGCCACCACTGCGCCTTGCTGCTGTTGTGCGGGACGGTGGCGGCATGCGCGCAAAGCGAACCATCCGCCCCGACAACGGTCGCGATCGATCCGTTTGTGGCCGCAGCGCAGTCCGACGCGCCCGCGGACGCGATACCGTGCGTTTCGTGCCACCTCGCCAACGGCGGCGGGCGGCCGGACGGGGTGATCCCCCGTCTCGCCGGGCAACCTGCCGCGATCCTGTCAGGCAAACTCGAGCGGCTCGCCGCCGGAACAACGAATCTGCCAGCCATGACCGCCTATGCCGGCGCCCTCAGCGCCGCGGCACGCGCCCGGGTCGCAAGCTGGTTCGCCCATTTGCCAATACCCGAAGGCATCGGACAGGGCGATCCCGTACTGCGCGAACGTGGCGCAACGGTGTACGCCCGCCTCTGTGCCGCCTG
>RFIY01000222.1 GCA_003695505.1 Candidatus Dadabacteria bacterium
AGCAGCAACCACGCAACGCCCGCCACCCCGGCGGCCTCGATGATGACACCGCGCAGATAGGCGCCAATCTGCTGATCGATCCTGTGGGAAATATTCAGCGCCATTTCAAAATTACGATTTGGCACCATTTCCAGCAACCGTTTGCGGGCCTTCCGACCGTCGGTCAGCAGAAAGAAGAGGATGATCGGTACGAGCAGACCACCCATGACCATCTGCGCGATCAGGCCGGGCAGCGCGGGCAGGATCTGACTGCCGACGATCTCTCCAATCTTCGCTCGCACCTCGCTCACCCCCTCGGCTGCGGCCGGCACGACCTCTGCGAGCCGCTGCTGAATCCCCTCGACCATCCCGTTGAGTTCATCGACGGCCATTGGCGCCCGGCGTTGCACCATCACCCACTGATCGTGAACCGCAGGCGGCAAAAGCACGGCCAGCAATGCCGCCGACGCAAGCACGACGCCGGCCAGGGCGAGCAGGCCACTCTTGCGGGTATAGCCAAAGCTCTCCCACCAGACGAGCACTGGCTCCACCACATAGAACAGCGCGATGGAAAGCAATGCCGGCACGAACAGAACCGGAACCTGCAGCAGCAGATAAACTGCCGCGAGCCCGCCGGACAAAAGCCCGAGGACGACGATCCACAGCCTTGTCGTCGGCGACAGCTTCATGCCTCGGCAGCCTCGGTCGAATCGGCAAGTTTTGCTTCGAGTTCGGCGATTTTGTCGCGGGCGGTGCGCAACTCGTCATTGGTGCGGCGCAGCCGCTCGGTGAGCACCTCGCTGAGATTGAGCACGATCTGGACCCCCTGCCGGGGCTTGCGCGCCAGGAGGTCGAGCAAATCCGGGCGAAAGAAGCCGCCAAGCGTCGTTGGCTTCGTCGCGACGACGGTCGCGGAACGCGGCGCTTCGTCGATCAGGCTGAACTCACCGAAAAAGTCGCCGGGGCCGAGCCGCACCAGTTCGATTTCGTGGTCACTGCCATAGTTGAGTACGATGCGAACCTCACCTTTGGCGATAATGTACATCCCGCTCCCCGGCTGTCCCTCGAAAAAGACGACTTCGTTGCCGCCAAATTCGCGGACGTGCATCAGGTCCCGTACATGTTCCAGGTCCCTGCGCGACAGTGACGCGAAAATATAAACCTTGGACAGCAGCTCGATCCATTCGTCGCGCGCTTCGTCCCGTCGGAAATAGTTGGTCCAGAGGCTCGTCGAAGTCATGGGTCCTCTTTCGGCGGAGGCTGTACGGTTTCGCCCCTTATTCTTATCCATCCGACAGTGGCTGTCAAAACAAGCACGCCATGCGGAATCCAGTACCCGAGTACGTCGCGGCGAGAGGTGGCCCACGTCGATCCAAAGACGATTGCCGCCCAGCCAATGATGCCGATCAGTAGCGCCAGGAGCGCGCCCGCGGCGACGCTGGCGCTGCGACCGTGGCGCGGGATGAACGGCAGCACGGCGAGCAGGACCGTCAGCGACATCAACGCCCAGGAAATGCGCTGATGCCATTCCAGCTCCTGGCCAGACACTTCGCCGCCGAGCCGGGACTTGGCACGCATTTCGCGCCACAGCGCACCGAGTCCGAGATACCTGAGCCGGTGCTGCACGGGTGCCAGTTCAGCGGGAAGGAAGGGTATGGTCGGTGGTTCGACGGTGTGCCAGGTCACGGCATCGGGCCAGCGGCTTCGGCGGGCTGTCGGCACCTGCCAGCGATCACCATCCGCCACGACCTGCTCCAGGCGAATCACCGCGTGCGCCCCCTCGCGCCGCTGGTAGATTTCGAATGTGTAGTGGTCATCGAACCGCTCGATGCGCCACAGATCGGCACCGCTGGTCATCCAGCGCACGCGCTGATCGAGGCGCAATGGGTTCCGATCAATGTGCATCGCCTGCCAGACGTCGGCCTGGTGTCGAAGCGCTGGCAGCCACGAGGCCTCGGATAGCATCTGGCCACAGGCCACACCGCCACCCAGCAGCGCCACGATGATCCACAGCCAGACCGGGTGCAGTCCCGACGCCTCGGCCGCCGTCAGCTCCCGACTTCGTGCCAGCGCGAACGTCCCGACGAGCACTCCCAGCAGTAGCGCGGCAGGCAGAATCTGCTGCGCGAGCTCCGGTGTTCGCAGCAGGAACCAGATCGCCAGCTCTCGCCCGCTGGCACCGCCGGCGGTATACTCGCGAAGGTTCTCGAACGCATCGATGCCCTGGAACACGACGGTGCCGCCGGCGAGGAACAGCACGACCCGCAGCCCGATGAAGGCGCCCCAGTCGCGCAACAGCTTCCAGGGGATGTACATCCTGCTCATGGCAACCCCGGACGTCTGAGCCGACGCAACAGCGCGCCGCCCGCGACCAGCAGCAGCGCGAGATTGCCACTCCACATACCGGCCCAGGCGGGCAGCCAACCCTTCAGGGCGGCCTGCTTGCCCGCAGTAAACAGACCGTAATAAGCAACGAACCCCAACAGCGCCACCAGCATGGCCACGCCGCGCCCCCCGGATCGCGTCCGCCGCGGCGCCACGACAAAGGCCGCCAGCGGTGCAATCAGCAATGAGAAGACAAGTGCCAGTCGCTGATGGAATTCGACCTGCCAGGACAATCGCGTGCTGCCTGCCAGCTCGTGCAGCCGCATTTCACGCGCACCCGCGGCAGGCGTTTCCATGGGCAGATCCAGCCGCACCCGTCCATGTTCAAAGCCAATCCAGGTTGGCTCGGTCGCCGAGCGCAGGAACCCGCTTGCGTCGGCAAATGCAAGGGCCGCGCCGTCCGTCGCCGGCTTCGCGCTGCCAAGAGACAGCACCAGATCGGGTTCTCGAATCAGTACCGGGCCGCCACCTGCAGGATCGGGTGGTACGATGACCCACAATTCGTCCGACAGCGCCGCGACGGTTCCCGGCTGCAGTGCGCCGACCGCGGACTCGCGCGCCAGGGCGCCAAGCTCGATCTGGAACTGCCGTCGCCCCGGCCCGTAGGCGGATTCTGCAAGCCATAGCGCAACAATGGTCAGCGCCAGACCGCTGATCAATGCGGGCCGAAGGGCCTGCATCGGCGATGCACCGACCGATGCAAGCGCCGACAGTTCACCATCGCTCCCCAGTCGCCCGTATCCGACCAGCCAGCCGACCCAGCTCGCGATCGGTAGCGCATACAACAGCAACGATGGCACGAGCCAGCCCAGCACGCCCAGGACACGAAGCAAATCGACGTGAAATTCGAGCAACAGCGGCAAAACCTTCAGCAGCCGGTTGACAATCAGCAATGCAGTGCCGATGATCAACAGCAGCACCAAGGGGCCTGCCGCTTCTCGTAGAATATATAGCGTCAGTCGTTTCATCCTGAATCCGTTCAGGCTAACATTTTGCCCCCGCACTCCCAGGAATGGCCATGAATCCGCTACTCGCGATCAGCATCCCGGCCTGTCTGCTGATGTTCGGCCTCAGCGTCCTGTTTCCCGTTCTGCCGTTTTTCATCCGCGATCTTGGGTTGACCGAGGGGCAGGCCGGCGTCCTGTACAGCATCTACGCCGCGACGAGCGTGCTATGCAGCCCGTTCTGGGGCCGTTTCTCACAGCGCCACGGGCGGCGCCCGACGTTAATCATCGGACTGCTCGGTTTTTCACTGGGGTTCGGGCTGTTCGGGCTGGGGCAGACGTTCCCGCAACTGCTTGCCGCCCGCGTGCTCGGCGGACTGTTTGCCGCTGCCGCACTGCCGGCCGTGTTTGCGTATACGGCAGACATCAGTTCACTTGAGAAACGCAGTGTCGCGATGGGGGTGGTCGGCGCCGCCATCGGCATCGGCATCATTGCAGGCCCGGTGGTGGGCGGGATTGTGGCATCCAGTGACCTGAGACTGCCGTTCTTTGGCTCGGCGGCCATTGGCCTGATCGGCGCCACGTTTGTCTGGCTGTTTCTGCCAGAGTCGCGCGACGGAACAGCGGAGCCACCCGCGCCGATCGAAGGATTCCGCCGCTCACTGATTCCGTATCTGATTTTTGCCGTACTCGTGACCGCGGCACGGGTCGGCTTCGAGACCACCATCGGTTTTCTTGTCGATGACCGCTTCGACTTTGGCCCTCGCGAAACCGGTTACCTGCTCGGCATCGTCGGCGTCTTCGGTGTCCTGGTACAGGGCGGCGGCCTTCGCGCGCTCGCAAAACGTTACAGCGACTTTTCCCTGATGCTGAGCGGCACCGCCATGATGACACTTGGCCTGTTGCTGCTCGGGCTGGCCCGCCAGGCACACTGGCTCTATGCGAGCGGCGCGGTCCTCGCCGTCGGCTATGCCCTTGCCACCCCGACATTTACGGCGCTGTTGAGCCGCGCGGGGGACGCGAATCAGGGTCTCGCCCACGGTCTCAGTCAGAGCGCGCAGTCGCTTGGCCGCGTTCTCGGCCCGCTGATGTTCAATACGCTCTATCACTTTTTCGGGGGGTTGACGACCTACATCGCGGCGGCCGCCCTGTGTGGTTGTGGCCTGCTGTGGGCCGTCGTGCTGATCGGTCCGTCGCTGAAGCGCGCGTCGGTTGACAGTACCGTGCGGATTCCGTAACGTGAGCATGAGGGTGGGATGCACCACGATCCGGTGCATCCGCAGGCCGGAAATTCGCCCCGATCATTAACGCGTTTTACCCAAAGGAG
>RFIY01000024.1 GCA_003695505.1 Candidatus Dadabacteria bacterium
CTGCATGTCTGCGTCGCCGCGGCGGGGCGCGCCGCCGACGAGGTCACCCGCTTCGACCTGATGGGCTGGCCGGTCGCGCAGTTCGTCTGGCGCGAACAGCAATAAACCGCGCAAGCGCGAAGGGGATTCGGTCACGTCGCTGCGGGGAGGTTCCAGCGAAATCCGGTTTTCTGCTCTGAAATGTCCCAGAGCTTGCGGGCGGCTTCCCGATCCAGTGCGCACGGATCGAGCCGTCCTTCGCCGACGGGACCGACCGTTTCGGCGCGCCTGGTTGGGCCATAGAGCGCCTGCTGTTTCAGACCGTCTTCGGTCGCGCACATCACTTCCGGCCAGGCTCCCTTTTCCGCGGACTGCGCGATGATGCGAGAGGCGATCGACCATATGATTCGATCGAATCGACTGCCGCTGGTGGCAATCAGATTCGTACGCGATGCGCCAGGGTGGCAGACGTACACCGGCACCTTGTCGCTGCGTCGCTGCAGTTCGTAGGCGAACATCATCAGGGCCAGCTTGCTCTGGCTATACGCGTGACGGGGAGAATAGTTCCGCTCGAAATTGAGGTCCTCGAACTGGATGCGCCTGGGCCCCATTTTGTACGCGAGGCTGCTGACCAGCACGATCCGCCCGCCGCTCTGTGCGATGCGATCGTACAACAAGCCACACAACAGAAAATAGCTGAAATAGTTGACGCCGAGCTGGCTTTCGAAGCCGTCCACGGTCAGACGCAATTCCGGCACCTGGGCGATTGCGGCGTTACCGATCAGCGCATCGATCCGATCGGTCTGGCCGAGCACTTCCGCGGCCGCCTTGCGAACCGAATCGAGCACCGCCAGATCCATGGTGATGGAGGAAACGTCTGCGCTGTCGCCGTACTCCTGCTTCAGCCGATCGACCGTATCCGCCGATTTTTGCGGGTTGCGATTCAACATCAGCAGCCGTGCGCCGCGCGACAAGAGGAGCCGGGCGGCTTCGAAGCCGGTACCGCTGGTCGTCCCGGTGATCAGATAGGTTTTTCCGGTCAGATCCCCCAGTCGCTCGGGCGTCCAGCCTCGAGGTCCAAATGGATGGGCAGCTTTCATGGCACCTGCTCCTTTGTTGGTCGTCGTTTTATGGCGCGGTCCGCGGGGTGCGCCGCGCACGCATGCGCTCGATCCAGGCCGGGTCGACGTGGGTGCTCTGAATCTTGCGTGTGTCGGCGTCCTGCCAGTCCACGTCCGTCGGCCACCACGGTGTCGCGTAGTCCTCCGGGTTTTGCAGCGGGCTGCTCAATGCAACGGGTTGCCCCGGACGCGGTTGCACGATCGCAATGCCGCCCTCGCGCGCCGCGACACGCATCCGCTCCGCCGGCTCGGTCCAGCTATGCGTCGCGAGCGTGAACAGTCCCCAGTGAATCGGCAGCAACAGCTTGCCCCGCAGGGCCTTCTGCGCGATCACCGCCTGTTCTGGTCCCATATGCACGTCTGGCCACCATTTGCCGTACTGACCCGTGTCGAGCATCGTCAGGTCGAACGGGCCATAGCGATCGCCGATCTGCTCGAAGGCTTCGGTCAGGCCCGAGTCGCCTCCGAAGTAGACGCGATGTTTTGGCCCGACCAGCGCCCAGGACGCCCAGAGGGTCGCATTCTGGTCAAACAGCCCACGTCCGGACATATGGCGGGCTGGTGTCGCCGCCAGTGTCACGCCGCCAACCGTGGTTTCTTCCCACCAGTCCAGTTCGGTCACGCGATCATCGGCAATACCCCATCCCCGCAGATGTGCGCCAACGCCGAGGGGGACGAAAAATGGCGTGTCGCTGATCTGCGCGAGGCGTTTGATCGTCGCCTTGTCGAGGTGGTCGTAGTGATCATGCGAGATGAGCACGGCGTCGATATCCGGGAGGTCCTCCAGCGCAATCAACGGCGCAAAGTAACGCTTCGGCCCAGCCCAGGAAAACATGGAGGCCCGCTCAGACCAGACCGGATCGGTCAGGATGCGTACGCCGTCGATCTCGATCAACAAAGTGGAATGCCCAAGCCACCAGACCTTGATCCCGTCGGTCACCGGCCGCGCGAAATCGCCGCTTGTCAATCTGTCGACCGGCGGCGTGGTCGCTGGTTCTCGCTGGGCCCCGGAGGTCACCCATTCGGTCAGCATCGACAACACACCCCGCGCCGTGGTCAGGTCGGGATTCATCGGCACGCCGTTGTCAAACTTCTTGCCGTTGAATTGCGGCGACGCCGCGATGTGCGCAGACGCCGATGCGGTATCGTCAGCGCGCATTGCGCGGCCAACGGCCGCCACCGCCAGCAACCCAACCGACGCCAGGGCCAGTGCGACGTTCATCGTCACGGCTGCACCAGCCCGCGGGGCGCGCCAGGATCAGGAATCGCGCCTGGATGATTCGTCACTCGTCGCTCCTTCCGACTCGACCGACTACTCGGTCGGCATGCTTGGCAAATTTTTTCATTCATGCAGCAAGACTGTCCCAGAACGACGCGAACATCAACTCGAGGCGCTCCGGCTGGTCGAGAACCTCCGGATGCTCGATGCAGTAGCGCGCCGCCTGGCTGAGCTGCGCGTCCATCACCTGGAACAGGTAGTCCTCGGGCAGCGCCTTGAACGTCCCCGATTCCAGTCCGGCACGAACGAGTTGCATGACATCCCGGAACATTGCTTCGAGCTGCGCCTCGGTATCGGCGTCAAGCTGAACCATCGCGTCGATCTGGGTCTTGAATCGATAGAGCAGCGGATGCTCGACCGCCCAGCCGACGACCGCCAACCAGACCGCGCGAATCTGATCGCGGTAGCCGCTCACGCCGTCGAGATCTCGCTCGATGCGTTCCAGCAGACTCTCCTTGACACTCAGGACGAGCGCGTTGACCAGTGCATCCTTGTTCGGAAAGTGGTGAAACAACGTGCCCGTCGCCACGCCGGCCTCACGGCTGATCTGGGCCGTCGGCGTATTCTCCACCCCCTGCTCCACAAAGAGCCGAACCGCGGTGGCCAGAATGTCGTCTCGCTTGCTCATCTCGACAAAAAACCGAACCGACTGATTAGTCGGTCTAATTGTGCCATGCACGAATCGGTGTGTCAACCCGCACGACAGGATGGGTTGTTTGCCGCTCTCGGTCACTCACGCGCCAATTTGACAAGATGCTTGCCATTATGACAATATACTTGTCATGAAAGACACAACGTCAGACACACCACTTGGCGAGCTGATCAACCAGGTCCGGTTGCTGTTTCATCAGGCCGTCTCTACCGGCAACCAGCTTCACCGGGACGCGGGGATCTCGATGAGCATGCGCGCCGTCCTGGAGCAGCTCGCACAATACGGAGCAACGAGCGTTCCAGATATGGCGCGGCGACGCAACGTAACCAGGCAACATATCCAGCAGATCGTCAATGACCTGCTTGAGGCCGGCCTTGTCACGCAGACGTTGAACCCGGCCCACAAGCGCTCCCACCTGATCGCCATGACGCCTGATGGAGAGCGCCTGTTCGAAAACATGCGCGAACGAGAGCGGGCGTTCTATACGAGTCTCGCCACTGAACTTGATGGCATCGATCTCACGCAACTCGCGAATGATCTTGCGGCCGTTCGTGCTGCCATTGCCTCGCGGGCCGAGCAAATCGACACTGTTTCCACCTGAACAAGGAGCAATACATGCAGACACCCACCAGAACACACGGGCGCGCAATCGGTTTCGCCGCCGCCCGCCTGCTCGGCTGGGCAACGCTGATTCTGGTCGGCTGGAATCTGGCGTTGCCAGACCTGACAGGTCTCGATGAAATCCGTTTTCGCCACGCTTTTGGACTTGCCCTGTTGCTGACGGCGGCGTCGGGGCTGGTGGCGGCCCTGCCCCGCCGTAGAAGGTTCCGCACTCCCAATGGACGTTAAGCGCAACATATACAGTCAGTTTCGTCAGCCTCACGGCCCGCTCGGACACGTTGCGGGCTGGATCATGGCTCGCCGACGGTCAAATATCGAACGCAACCTGTGGACGCTGGACCTGCTCGATCTGCAGCCCGGGCAGAACGTACTCGAAGTCGGCCACGGCCCTGGGATTGCGCTCCGCTACCTTCTGCAACAGCACGCTGATCTCCGTGCCACCGGCATTGACCACTCTGCGACGATGCACCGGCACGCGGCCCGCCGCAACCGAAGCGATCTGGCCGCCGGAAGACTCGAATTGCTGGTCGGAACGGTAGAGCGTTGCCACGGCAGTCTTGGCACATTCGATCGCATCTTCTCGACCAACGTCGCGCAGTTCTGGGAAGACGCCACGGCGACATTGGCTACGCTGCGCACATTGCTGACGCCAGGTGGAATGATCGCGACGACATACATGCCAAGGCACGCTGGTGCAACGGGCGCGGACACGGATGCCTTTGCCGACCGGCTGGTCGGCCAGGCGACCAGCGCCGGGTTCGTCGATGTGAGGCCGGTGTTCCGCGACTTTGATGGGCTACGGACCGTCTGTGTTCTTGCCTCGTAGCCGCAGTCACGGTCGCCTGGGCGCATGGAACGCTGTCCTCGCGTTCCTGTACGCTATCCTGGCAGGCAACCCGGCTGCGGCGGAACCACCGCACCACGCCGTGTGGTTCGACGGAGATTTTGCTTGCGGCGTGGGTGCCAGCACGGATGTTGACGACTGCTGGGCTCTGTGGTGGGCGGCACGAAGTGGCGTGCGCATCGCAGGCATCAGCACGGTGTTCGGCAACGCACCTCTACGGGATGTTCAAAAAACCGCAACGCGCCTTGTTGCTCGCCTGCGCCAGGCTGGTTACCACCTCCCGGATCCTGTGACTGGTGCGGGCAAAGCCGCAATGCGTGCGACGCCGGCTGCATCCGCGTTGCTCAAGGCACTCGATCAACAGCGTCTGACGATCCTCGCACTCGGACCGCTGACGAACATCGCGGCGGCGCTGCGCGCGGACCCGGCGGCCGCGAAACGTATCGAGCGCATCATCTTCGTCGGCGGACAGGCGAACGCCCGCCGCTTCCGCGTCGGCACCTTGCCCGCCATCCACGTACACGATCTCAACGTACGGTCGGACGCACTTGCCGTTCGCACGATTCTCGACAATCCGGCGCCACTCGTACTCATGCCATTCGCGGCGGCGCGGAGGATCATCTTCACGAGTCACACACTGAATCAGCTCGCGAGCCGCGATCCGGTCGCTGCCTGGCTTGCCGAAGCGAGCATCCCCTGGTTGAGATTCTGGGCGCAGACGTTCCGACAGACCGGATTCTTCCCGTTCGACTTGCTGGCGGTTTGGTATTTGCTGGATGATTCGGCTTTTGAGTGTCTGCCGCTGGCGGCGCGCGTCACTCAACGGCGGTCCCGCGTCGTCAGCAGCCGCAGCACCCTTGATGTGTTTTCGCCGACGCGGAGACGGCCAGCACGTGTACTGTATTGTGCCCGCCCTCACCCTTCGTGGCGCGCGGTCACGGATGCCATTCAGCCTGTTCTTCCGCTGCCGGTTCCGTGACATCCGGTAAATGCGCACGACTCGCACGCAGGTTTCTCGACCTGTTCTCTGCCGGAGACATCGCCGGATTGCAACGCATTCTGTCATCTGAACTGAATTTCGATGGCTCGTGACTCGTGACTCGTGACTCGATCGAGGGCAGAACACCTGCCAGCGCACGAACATTCTGTCATCGGCAGCCCCAGATGAAGAACCAACCTGAAATTGAACGTGGGGGAACCTCCTGTTGAACGTCGCGGAAATCCACCAGGGCAACGAGCGCGGCCGCGCGACCTGCTGATTGATGACACGGCCTGTCTGACCGACAGACTGATCGCTCAACGCCGTGACGCCGCCCAGTCGAACTGACTGCCGTAGCGGTACATCCAGTACAGGCATGTGCTGTTGGTGATGTGCCAGAGCGCGTGTCCCTGCAGCCAGTGGTTGTCCGGGTCACAGACCAGCCCCGTGATGTCGAGGATCCAGAACAGCAGCGACAGCAGAAACGCGCCGATCAGGATCCAGAAGTAGCGGTAGTCGACGGCCTGGCCGTTGCGTCGCGCCCGCAGCGCGAGCGGCACTTCGAGCGCTGCCGCGGCGGCCGCCTGGACACCGAAGATCGCGATGCCGATGTCTTTTGCGATCCATAACCC
>RFIY01000223.1 GCA_003695505.1 Candidatus Dadabacteria bacterium
CAAGCAGATTGAGCGCGACCCGGATCGGCCTCGCAGGGAGGTTGTCATCGCCGCAGCGAAAGAGGTCGGTCGTCCGCTGTTCTTCTCGCTGGTGATCATCACCGTGTCATTCGTCCCCGTGTTTACACTTGAGGCGCAGGAAGGGCGTCTGTTCCGGCCCCTGGCGTTTACGAAGACGTTTTCGATGGCCTGGGCGGCACTGCTGGCGGTGACCGTGGTGCCGCCGCTGATGGTCTTGCTGATCCGCGGCAAGATCACGCCCGAGGAGAAAAATCCGGTCAACCGCGGGTTGATCCGCATATATCATCCGGTCGTGACCTGGGTGCTCGACCATCGCCGTCTGACCATTGGCATTGCGGTTGCGGTGATGTTGACGATCGTGCCGCTCTATCGCAGCCTGGGCAGTGAATTCATGCCGCCACTCAACGAGGGCACGATCCTCTATATGCCGACGACCCTGCCGGGCGTGTCGATCACCGAAGCGCAAGCGCTGATGCAGACGCAGGATCGGCTGCTCAAGACGCTGCCCGAGGTCGAGTCGGTCTTCGGTAAGGTCGGACGGGCGCGGACACCGACGGATCCGGCACCGTTGAGCATGGTCGAAACGACGGTTGTATTGCGTCCGGAGTCGGAATGGCGTCCGGGGATGACCTGGGAAAAACTCATCGACGAGATGGATCGGCTGCTGAAGTTCCCTGGTGTGACCAACGCCTGGACCATGCCAATCAAGGGGCGCATCGACATGCTGACGACCGGGATTCGCACACCGGTTGGCATCAAGATCCTCGGCCCCGATCTGGAAACGATCCAGGAACTGGGCCAGACGCTGGAAGGGATTATCCAGCCGATCGAAGGCACGCGCTCGGTCTATGCCGAGCGCGTCGTCGGGGGGACCTTTCTCGATATCAACGTCGATCGCGCGGCGGCCGGCCGTTACGGCCTGAACGTCAAGGACGTCGAAATGATCATCGAGACGGCGATCGGCGGGATGAATGTCGACCAGACGGTCGAAGGACCGGAGCGGTACCCGGTCAATGTGCGACTCGCTCGTGATGACCGCGATTCACTCGCGGATCTGGAGCGAGTCCCCGTAGCGACGCCGACCGGAGCGCAGGTGACGCTCGGTATGCTCGCCGACATCCGCATCGTCGACGGGGCGGCCGCGATTCGCAACGAAAACGGTTCGAAGACCGGATGGGTGTTCATCGATGTCTCCGGTCGGGATATCGGCAGCTATGTCGCCGAGGCGCAACGGCGCGTCGCTGAACAGTTGCAGTTGCCTGCCGGTTACGCACTGCAGTGGAGTGGGCAATACGAATATATGCAGCGGGCGGCCGCGCGCCTGCAGGTGGTCGTGCCGATCACGTTGCTGTTGATTCTGTTTCTGCTCTACCTCAATTTCCGTGACGGCGTCAAGGTCGCGATCGTCTTTTTGTCTCTGCCGTTTGCGCTCGTCGGCTCGTTCGCATACCTCTGGCTCGCCGATTACAACCTCAGCGTCGCCGTCTGGGTCGGTATCATCGCGCTGGCCGGTGTCGCGGCCGAGACCGGCGTCGTGATGATCGTCTATCTGGACGAGGCCTGGGACAAATGGCGCGCGAAAGGTGCTCCCTCTGCCGAGCGGGTCAAGCAGGCCGTCGTCGAGGGCGCCGTGCAACGCGTCCGGCCCAAGATGATGACCGTTTTGTCGACGATGATCGGCCTGGTGCCGATTCTCTGGAGTCATGGCGCCGGCGCCGACGTGATGAAACGGATCGCCGCTCCGATGGTCGGTGGCATGGTGACGTCAACTGTATTGACGCTGGTGATCATTCCGGTCATCTACGACAGTTGGCGCAACTGGCAGTTGCGGCGAGGAGCGTTCCGATGAATCGACCGTTCTCAAGATGCAGAAACATTGCGTTCACCCAGAGACGGTAAAGGCGTTGTGTGATGGTTGAAAGCTCAAACCGCTTCGTGATGGCCCTGATGACGCTGGCGCTGGCGATGGCAACACCTGGCTGGTCCGCCCCGGTGCAGGATGGCGGCACGGCCGGTGATCATTCTGGGCACGACATGGATCACATGGGCAGGAGCGGCAAGATGATGCACCGCCTCGAAGCCGGTGACGGCAATCTGCATGGCAAACTTGAACCGCAGGGCGAGCTGGCGACCGGCCAAAAGCAGAAGCTGCTGTTGCGTCTGACCGATGAACACGGCAAACCGGTGCGTGCGAAATCGGTCAAATTCGTCTGGTCGATGCCGTCGATGGGGCACGACATGGGCACAAAATACGCGTTGCCGCAGAAAGAGGCCGGCGTCTGGCGCGTGAATTACAACTTTCCGATGGCGGGACACTACCGGGCGGAGGCGATCGTGAAGTTGTCCGACGACAGTCAGCGCACGCTCGTATTCGAGCTGATGATACCGTAAAGCTGAGTCTCGAAAAGGAGCGGACCCGTTGACGCAAACAGCAACGAACAAGACGCATGCATTCAAGATCATGCAATACTTTGGACTGACGGGGTAGTGATGTCAGACTGTTGCCACGACCACGGCCAGGGGCACGAGCAGGCGCACCCGATCGATCCCGTCTGCGGGATGACGGTCGATCCGTCGCCGGAGGCCGGCAAGCCGACGTTCGAATACCAGGGCGAGACGTTTTACTTCTGCAATCCGAAGTGTCGCGAGAAGTTCGCGGAGGATCCCGAACGCTATCTGCATCCGGACTCCGCGGAGCCGGAAGACGTACCGGAAGGCGCCGTCTGGATCTGCCCAATGGA
>RFIY01000224.1 GCA_003695505.1 Candidatus Dadabacteria bacterium
CTGATCGAAGCGATCAAGCAGGACACATCGCCGGAACTCCAGGCCGCCGAGCAGCTCATTCGCTCATTCGATACGGACGCCGTGATTCTCGGCTGCACCGAGCTTTCGGTCCTCGCGGCCCGCGCGCCCGAGCTCAAGGATCTTCAGCCGACCGCGATCGATCCCGTCGAAATCCTCATCGCGCGGTTGCGCGAGCGCTGTCAACGCCCGCGGACGGGCTGAGCTTCTCAGCTCTCCAGCACCCGCCGCGCGATCACATGCGCCTGGATCTCGGCGGCACCCTCGAAGATGCTCAGCACACGTGCGTCGCAGAGAATCCGGCTGATCGGAAACTCCATGCTGAAGCCATTGCCACCATGGATCTGCAATGCCGCGTCCGCGGCCTGCCAGGCGATCCAGCCGGCGTACAACTTGGCCATTCCGGCCTCGAGGTCACAGCGCTTTTCCGAGTCCTTCTGCCGCGCCGAGAAGAACGTCAACTGGCGCGCCGCCTGAATCAGCACGCTGAGGCGCCCGATCTTGCCAAACACGCGCGGAAACTCCCAGATCGGCTTGCCAAACTGGTTGCGCTCGTTGGCGTACTGGTATCCAACCTCGAGCGCCGACTGGGCCACGCCCACCGCGCGGGCGGCTGTCTGGATACGGGCACTCTCAAATGTGCGCATCAACTGCTTGAAGCCATTGCCTTCTTCGCCACCGAGCAGGTTCTCCTCAGGGACGAAAAAGCCATCGAAGCTCAGCTCGTACTCCTTCATTCCCCGGTAACCAAGTACCGGCAGTTCGCTCGCTTCCAGCCCTTCGCTCTGGAACGTCTTCACGTCGCCCTCGACTCGGGGTTTTTCGCCGAGGAACATCGACAGCCCGCGGTAGCCGGGCTCCGAAGCGTCGGTGCGTGCGAGGATGGTCATGACGTCGGCACGTGACGCGTGGGTAATCCAGGTTTTCTGCCCGGTGATGCGGTAGCCGCCGTCGACCTTCTCGGCGCGCGTCTTCAGATGTGCCAGGTCGGATCCGTTCGAAGGTTCGGTAAAGACCGCAGTCGGCAGCACTTCGCCGGCCGCGATGCCGGGCAGCCATTTCTGCTTTTGCTCCTCCGTACCGCCACCAAGAATCAGCTCCGCCGCGATTTCGGCGCGCGTGCCGATCGAACCAACGCCGATGTAGCCGCGACTCAGCTCTTCGGTCACAAGAACCATCGCCAGTTTGCCGAGACCGGCGCCGCCGTATTCTTCGGGAATCGTCAGACCAAACACCCCCATTTCGGCCATCGTCTGGATGATCGACATCGGAATCAGGGTGTCCTTCAGGTGGATATCGTGCGCGATCGGCACAACTTCCTGGTCGACGAATTTGCGGAACTGATCCCGGATCATCAACAACATTTCGTCATCGAGGCCGCTGTCGCCGAAGTGCCCCACCTCGTGAATGCGCCGTGCAATCTGCGCAATCAGCCCGGTCGATGCCGCCTGACGCACATATGCACCGGTTTCGCCCTGCCGCAGTTCATCGAGCAGTTCATCGCCGATACCGAGGTCCTGCGGCACCACCTTTTCCGCGGTTCCCAGATCGATGGCGCCGAGCAATTCGCGCGCGGCAATACCGACGAATGCGTGCGCCTGCGCTGCTTCAAGCGCGCCGGAGTCGCCCTTCGCCTGCATGCGCTCGCCGAAATCGATCATCTCGCGCGCGCCTTCGCGATAGATCGCGATCATGCTCAACGCGTGAGCCTCGCTCTCGAGCTCTTCCAGCTTGCCGCCGTTGAGCTTGCCATCGATGACGACCCGGTCACGCAGCGATGCCTTCGCCGCGTCCAGAACACGATCGTACACATCGAGCACCTGGCGCGCACTGTCGAACGACAGCCCGGCGGCCTTCAGTGAATCGAGAGAAACAGGAACATTCGGATCCAGCGACGTCTGCGACATGCGGGCACGCTCCAGCGAAGTATGGTGATGGGTCAGTCAGGCGCCGCGTGCCGGCGACACGCGGACAGGGAGTTACATTGTAGCCGAAATTGAGCCGTGATTCATTTTCGGGTCTTCATGGCTCCTGACCAAGAATGGTGACGCAACTGACGGCGCCCGGCCCCCCGACATTGTGCGCCAGTCCGCGTCGCGCTCCTGCGACCTGACGATCGCCGCAGCGTCCACGCAACTGATTCGTAATCTCGGCGACCATTCGCAGCCCCGACGCACCGATCGGATGGCCGAAGCTCTTGAGTCCCCCGCTGGGATTGACCGGCAAATCGCCGTCGAGGGCCGTAACGCCGTCGACCGCCAGCTTCCAGCCGGACCCCTTTTCGGCAAAACCAAGATCCTCGTAGTTGGTGATCTCCGTCCAGGTGAAGCAATCGTGTACTTCCGCGACATCGATCTCATTGCCCGGATCGTTGATGCCGGCCTGCTCATAAGCCCGCAGGGATGCCTGTCGGGTCGCGCGGAAACCAACGTAATCGTACCCCGGCTCCCACTGCGGACGTGCCGATGTCCCCGAGGACCCGATGCCGTGAATCCAGACGGGTTCCGCCGATGACAGCTCGCGTGCGATCTCCGGTCGGCAAACGATCACCGCGGCCGCGCCATCCGTGACCGGGCAACAGTCGAACAGCCCGAAGGGCTCGGCAATGATCGGCGCGTTCAACGCCTGTTCGATGGTGATTTCGCGCTGCATATGCGCCTTGGCATTCCGTGCGCCATTCGCATGATTCTTGACCGCAACGTGTGCGAGCGGGGTGCGATCGATGCCGAACGTGTGCATGTAGCGATTTGCCGCCAGCGCGAACAGGCCGGGCGCCGAATTGCCATAGGCAAGGACCGGGTGCTGCCCTACCCGCGGCAGTCCGCGCGCGGGTCGATCCTTCAGTTTTTCGACTCCCAGCGCAAGCGCGATGTCACACTGGCCTGCAGCCACCGCATACGCCGCTCCGCGGAGCGCCTCCATCCCTGTCGCGCAATAATTCTCGACGCGCACGACGGGGCGCCCGTACAAACGCAGCGCGTCCGCCAACGAGGCACCAGACACGCCCCAGCCGTAGGCCGGCGTATAGGTTCCGAGCCAGGCTGCATCGATCTGTTCCGGTTCGATTGTTGCATCGGTCAGGGCTTCATCGAACGCCTCCAGCGCCAGGTCGCTGTAGTCCGCTTCAACCCGTTCACCGAACTTGCAGACGCCTGCACCAATCACCGCCACCCTGCCGCGCATCGAATCGCTCATGCCCTGTCCTCGAATCGTCGATCGTTTCAAGCCGCTCTTCATTCTACCCCCGTTCCCGAACGGGGGGACAGTCCCCAGATTCGGCAGGCACTGCCGGTGCGCGATCTGAAACCGATTTCATTCGACCGAGATCCGCGTTCCAGCGCTCTGCTTAACCCCTTGATATCAAAGGAGCGCGACACGCCGCGTCAATACGGTTGCAGACATGAATGAAACGTGTTTCACTATCCCTGTAACGAACGTTATAGCCAGCCGAAAGGAATCGTGATGTTTTCGTGGATCTGCCGCCTGTTCGGGCGAAAGAAATCCGGTGACGGCAAGGCCGCTGGCGGTGAATTGCGCGTTGGTTCGATCAGGGAGTTCTTCGACACCCTTGAGTACAGATTCGTGCCGGAAGCCGCGAAAAAGGCCCACATCGTCTTTCAGTACACGATCACCGGCAACGAACCGATGGAATTCTACGCGGTCATCGACGACGGCAAGTTGAGCAAGCACCTCGGGCGCCACGACAAACCGACATGCGGGATTCTGGTCGACAGCGATGATTACATCCAGATGATCAACGGGGACATGAATCCGCGTCTGGCCTACCTGCGCGGCAAAATGAAGCTGGTCGGGCGCAAGATGGCCGCGCAAAAGATCCAGAAAATGATCCTGATCGGCCCCGACGCCGAAGCCCATTATCAAAAAATGAAGCGGGCGGGCACCCTGCCCCAGTTACAACAGACCGATTCCGGAAGCGCTGCGGGTCTATCTGAGTCGCTGACGGCACCATACCGGCTGCAATTCACTTATCAACGGACGACGGGTCCCGTCATCGGGCGATTTCTGACCGGCCTGCGCGAAAAGAGGATCGAAGGCATCCGCTGTCCTGACGGACGCGTCATCGTTCCACCGACCGAATACGATCCTGCAACCGGCCGCCCGCTGGTGGACACCTCAACCGTGCAGCCTGGTGAGGCAGCGGACCTCTGGGCCCGCGCGGGAAGTGATCTGTTCGTTGAAGTCGGCCCGGCAGGAACAGTAGAAACGTGGAGCTGGGTTCACGAACCTGGCCCCGCCCATCCACTCAACAAGCCATTCGCCTTCGCATTGATTCGCCTCGACGGCGCCGATAGCGCAATGCTTCACTGTGTCGATGCAGATCGCTCAACGATGACAAGTGGCATGCGCGTCATTGCTGAGTGGAACACCGACCGCGTCGGCGCCATCACCGATATTCGTTGCTTCGTTCCCGAGGAGGCCGCATGAGCGACCAGAACCAGGTTCCCGACAAGCCCGTGACACTATTGCAGGCGCCCGTTCGTGTCGACTACACGATTCGCGCCGGCAAGAACAATACGATCTATCTGCAGGGGATGGCTGAAGGCAAGATTCTCGGAACGCGGGATCCGCGCACCGGCAAAATCTATGTTCCCCCCCGCGGTCCCGTACCGACGAGTGGCGACATGATGGAAGAAGTCGTCGAGGTATCCGACAAAGGGACGATCTGTACCTTCTGCATCGTCAATGTCGAGTTTCCCGGGCAGATCCTGCCGGTGCCCTATGTGGGTGCCTGGATTCTGCTCGACGGCTCGGACATTCCCTACATGCACATCGTCGGCGATGTCGATGCGAGCGAAGTCCGGATGGGTATGCGCGTCGAGGCCGTCTGGAAGCCTCGGGAAGAATGGGGCCCCACTTCGGAAAATATTCTCTATTTTCGTCCCAATGGTGAGCCCGACGCCGCCTACGAAACCTACAAGGAGCACGTCTGATGCGTGATATCGCCATTGTCAGCGTCGCACGGCTTCCGCATGTACGTTGCGAGCCCTTGCTGATGGATGCGGAAATGATGACCGGCGTCCTGACGGAGTGTCTTGAAAAGGCCAATTTGCAACGGCAAGAGGTGGATTTCTGGTGCTCCGGTAGTACCGACTATCTGAGCGGACTGCCCTTTTCGTTCGTTCACGTCCTGGACGCAATCGGACCGTGGCCGCCCGTGTACGAAACCCACGTCGAAATGGATGGCGCCTGGGCGTTGTACGAAGCCTGGCTGAAAATGCAGTACGAAGACCTCGAAACGGCGGTCATCTACTGCTGGGGCAAGGAATCGACGCCGGATGACGTGCGTACCGTACCGACCCTGCAGCTCGACCCGTACCATGTCGCGCCGCTGGGGCCGGATACCGTCAGCATCGCGGCGCTGCAGGCGCGCGCCCTGCTCGACAGCGGGCGCTACACCGAATCGGACTTCGCCGAAGTCGTGGTTCGGGCGCGGCAACACGCGGCCAGCAACGAATACGCCCAGCTTCGCGAGCCTGTCACGGCCGAAGCCGTCCTGAATGACAAACCGATCGTCGACCCGCTGACCCGCAGCATGTGCTGCCCGGTAGGCGATGGCTGTACCGCCGTCTTGCTGGCCTCGGCGGACGCCGCCCGCGATTTGTGCGACAAGCCAGTCTGGATCCGTGGCATCGAACACCGCGTCGAGCCGCATCACCTTGGTTTGCGCGACCTGACCGACTCGCCGTCCACCAGGGCTGCCGCAACCGCCGCACATGTTCACGATGGCCCGATTGATTTCGCGGAAATCTACGCGCCGTTCGCGCACCAGGAGCTGATCCTGCGCGACGCGCTCGGTCTGCCAGAGGACGCGACGATCAACCCATCCGGTGGCGCGTTGTGCGGGCATACGTTGATGGTTTCGGGACTGGAGCGGATCGGCGAGGCCGCCCTTCGGCTGCAACGCGGAGACGGTCAGCGTGCGGTGGCCCACGCCACGAGCGGCCCGGCGCTGCAGCAAAACCTCGTCTGTGTTCTGGAGGCTGAATAATGGGCAACTGTGCAATCATTGGCGTCGGCCAGACGAAATACGCGGCGCAACGTGACGACGTATCGATTCCGGGCCTGGTTCGCGAGGCCTGTCAGCGCGCATTGACCGACGCAGGCATGGACTGGACCGATATCGACTGCGTCGTCATCGGCAAGGCGCCGGACACGTTCGAAGGCATCATGATGCCGGAACTGTTCCTGGCCGAAGCGCTCGGCGCCGTCGGCAAACCGATCCTGCGCGTCCACACGGCTGGCAGCGTTGGCGGCTCGACGGCGATCGCGGCCGCCAGTCATGTCATGGCCGGCAAGTATAAACGCGTACTGACCGTCGCATTCGAAAAGCAGTCTGAATCGAATGCAATGTGGGCCCTGTCTCCGGCGATCCCCTTTCAGCCGGCCATGCTGTCGGGTGCGGGTGGCTATTTTTCACCGATCGTGCGCAGCTACATTCGCAAATCGGAGGCGCCGCCGCACATCGGCCATCTCGTTGCCGTCAAGGACCGGCTGAATGCGCTCAGGAACCCGTACGCCCACCTGCATCTGCCCGACATCAATGTCGACATGGTCGCCCAGTCGCCGATGCTCTGGGAGCCTACGACATACCTGGAGACCTGTCCGTCATCGGATGGCGCGTGCGCGATGGTCATGGTCGATGACGACACCGCGAAGAGCTACGATGGCCCGGTCGCCTGGGTTCGCGGGATGTCGATGCGCAGCGAGCCGGTGATGTTCGCGGGACGAGACATCGTCAACCCGCGCGCCGGACGGGAGTGCGCGCAGGACGTCTATCGCCAGGCGGGCATCACGAATCCGCTCGAGGAAGTCGACGCGGCCGAGATCTATGTCCCATTCTCCTGGTTCGAGCCGATCTGGCTGGAGAATCTCGGGTTTGCTCCCGAAGGCGAAGGCTGGAAACTGGTCGAGGACGGCACGACCTCGTTCGACGGCGCTTGTCCGTGGAACGCTTCTGGCGGCGTGCTGTCCAGCAACCCGATCGGCGCATCCGGCATGATTCGCTTTGCCGAAGCGGCGCAGCAGGTTCGTGGTCGCTGCGGCGAGCATCAGGTACCCGATGCGAAACTGGCGCTCGGCCATGCCTACGGGGGCGGCAATCAGTTTTTCGCGATGTGGGCGGTCGGCAGCGACAAACCCGATGCCCCACCAAAGATCACCGTGAAACGTCGCAGGAATCGGCGCACTTTCAACCTGATGGATTTGTTCGAGACCGTCGTCGACTACGTTCCGTCCCGCGAGGCATTGGTCTGCGACGATGAGCGGTTCACCTACGAAGAACTCGACCGTGAAGCCAATCGCCTGGCACACTACCTGAAGTCCGTCGGCGTCGGCGCCGGTGACCACATCGGTCTGTATATGTACAACTGCAGCGAGTATGTCGTCGCGACCCTCGCCGCACTGAAAATCCGCGCGGTCCCGTTCAACGTCAACTACCGCTGGGCGGTCGACGAGGTCGAGTACATCCAGAACTATGCGGACCTCAAGGTCATGCTGTTCCACGAACGCTACGCGCCGGTACTGAAGGAAGTGCGCGACCGCGGCGCGTCCGCCGACCACTTCATCGTGCTCGACGACGAGCCATCCGATGCAACCGCCGAACTCGGCGCCGTGCGTTACCGCGACGCATTTGCAGGGCAATCGGACGAGCGCGACTTCGAACA